>CACZJT010000062.1 GCA_902781565.1 uncultured Ruminococcus sp. | reverse complement strand
CGCAAAGGTTCTTGCTTCATCATATTCAGTAATACACATACGCTTCACCTCCGCTTTGTTTGCCACGAGGAACGGCTTGATGAGCGAATCATCGGGTAATTCCTCTAAGGCGGCATCTACTGCTTCTTCTAAGGTTTCCATTGTCTGCTGATAGGAACGGACTTTATCCACAAACCACGCATATTCTTTCAGCGGCTTGCAGGCATCAAGTAATGCTTTATTATGCCCGAAATTGATGTTTATCATCGTGACCTTGACTTCAATATCCGATTCACCGTCAAAGGAATCCGACAGGCTAAGAGTGATACGATCCTCATGCCGTGCGAAGCTAAGGCGGTCGTCAGTTCCGTTGTAAAAGCAAACGCATTTCGGTGTCGGAGCTTTCTGCTGTGCAGAACTGTATCTGTGATAGTGCCTGCTCTCCTCAACGTATTTGCTGTATATCATTCCTGCGTAGATCAGGAAACGCATCGGCATATTTGGATTGAATGTTGACTGCTGCTCATAGAAGCTCATCGTATTGTCGATCAGGAACGATACATCGTTCTTCATGCTCATATAGACGGCGTTCTCTATGGTGTTCAGCTTGATCGCACTTGCGTCTGTATAGTGTGAGCCGTTCACGGCATTGTAAAGACTCAGTGTCCATTCTTTATTCTGCGGATTACCGAAGATAAACTTGAAAAGTCTGTCACGATACTCACGGTTAGCGCCTGTTTTAGCCATCGGAATCACGCTCCTTTCCTCAATTATATTATACCACAACTATCCGCAAATTTCAAGTGCTTTCCAACCAAAATCTGCGGATATATTGTTTTGGCGGCAGTTATGGTATCATCTTACTCCTGAACTTCCTTCATCAACGCTGCGCCGTCCTTGAATCCGACCTTGTAAGCAGATCTCATCTCAGCGGCGGCTGTCTCGCTCACGCAGTCAAGTATCTTGTGAAATATATCAATCTGTTCCTCACTCAGCGCATTTTCAAACGGAATGCAGAGCTTGTTGAACTCGTCAGAGAACTCAGCGGTGTGAATATCCCCCTGTCGGAAGTTGTAAAGCATATCAATCATTGTAAGCACCCTTTCGGTTATTTTTTAGCTTGCTGTACCTGTCTTACAATGTTTGTCTGAAAACTTCTTTATGCCTAAATCTACCAAAAAAAGATTCGGTCATAAAAAGAGTGTTCGGAAGAAAGAAAATTCGGGCGAATTTGGTAGACGATTTGGTAGAAAAACGGTGCTGACCGAAAATTTTTATCTACCAACAGTTCTTCAAAAACTGCATAAATTCGCAGAAAACTGGTATTGCAAGAGTGGGTTCAAAAAAATTCGTGTTTTGTGGCACAAAGTATTTTAAAAAAGTATTGACAAAAAGCTGAAAATATGCTATAATATATGAAGCAATTTTGCTAAATATTGTATAAAATGTTCAAATAAATAATTATTTCACGATCAGGACGATTTAACGGGATATAAGAGCAAAGAAAGGAACAAGATCATGGACGGTAATTTGAAACTGAGTCATAGCATAGGTCTGGAGGGCGTACAGAACGCGAGAGAACTCGGCGGGTACATGACCGCAGACGGACGGCAGGTAAAGCACGGAGTTCTGCTCCGCACCGCAAGGCTCTCTACGGGGAGCGCGGAAGACCTGCGCAGGCTCTCCGAGGAATTTCACCTGGCGAAGATATTCGATTTTCGCGGCAGAGATGAGATCGAAGGTTCGGAGGAAATGGCGATATTCAAAGGCGACTCCGAGCCCGACCCCGATCCCGCTGTAGAGGGTGCGGAATACCTGAACCTTCCGATACTTGACCTGGATAAGGTGATGGAACAGAACAGGGAGCTTATGAAGCAGATAACAGGCAGGATAGATCATATCAAGCTGATAGAGCTTACTGTCAAGGCGGGTTTCATCGGCGACGAGCTTTACTTCGACTTTCTTGACGGAGATCTTGGCAAGGCAAGCTACAGCCGTATGTTCCGTGAGCTTGTAGCGCTGGAGGAGGGCAAAGCGGCGCTGTTCCACTGCACACAGGGCAAGGACAGGACGGGCGTTGCCGCCATGCTGATACTTTCGGTACTCGGAGTACCCGAGAAAACGATAGTCGAGGATTATATGCTGACCAACATCTATAATGCCGACAGGATAGCCATGGAACGCATGATGCTCGAAAGGTCGGGGAAGGTGCCTGCCGAAATGATGGACACCTACCTCATGGCTATGGATAAGGTAAACGAGGATACCATGACTAACGTTATCGCTCATGTCAAGGAGCGCTGCGGTACGGTCATTGATTATATCAAAACGGAGTTGGGTGTCACCGATGAGGAGGTCGAACAGCTGAAAGACAAGTTTCTTGAATGAAAGGAGCATACTATATGTCCGAGATAAATACATCACAGCTTCGCGAGGAAGTAAACCCCGTATTCACCACCGCAAGATCGTGCTTGCAGATAACCGGCGCGACGGGCGACGAGGACTCGAAAAAACTGCTGGGGATACTTGGCTTCGACGATCTCCATAACGCCAAGGTCAGCCGCGCCGTTCCCGCGGAGCAGGCTAAGCTCGTAAAGCAGCTCGTCCCCGCGTTCTTCTCACAGGTGGAAGTCCGCTTTGCGGTGACTAACGAGATCATCAAGGCTCTGGGCGTTAAGAACGTACTTGACCTGCCCTGCGGGTATACGCCGAGAGGTATAAAGCTCGCGAAGAGCGGCATAAAGTATTACGGCTGCGACCTGCCCGCCGTCATAGACGAGATAGCCCCCGCAGTGAAAAAGGTCATCGGCGGGAATGAGAATATCAGATATACAGCCGTTGACGCAACAAACTATGATTCCCTCAAAGCCGCACTCGGGGACGCGGAGGGTGAGCTTTTCATCACTACCGAGGGAATGCTCATGTATTTCACGCAGAACGAGCTCGAGGAGGTATTCACGAACATAAGACGTCTGCTGACCGAGTACGGCGGCAGGTGGGTGACCTGCGACAGCACGCTTATGAACCTACAGAAAGAGATCATAGGCGCGGTAATGGGAGTTTCGCCCGACGACGGCAAAGCCTTTGCTTCCATAGGCAGAATGGCAGCCGTTGCGATGTCGGATACCGAGCAGGCTGCGAACCTGTTTTTCGATAAGGATATCGAAAAGGTGAAGAAGTTCATCTCCGACATGGGATTTGAGATGAGCGTTATCTCGGCGGGAGATCATCTGCCCGAGACCATGTATTCGCTGGCGCCTCTGCCCGAGGACCGACAGAAGGCGGCAAGAGAGGTCATCTCGAAAATGGATTTCTGGGTGCTCACTCCCAAGTCCGACGCGGCAGAGGTCGATATACGCGAGCAGAAGGAGTTCAGGGCTGTCATGAAACGTGATGGCAGCAGGCTCGCATTCGGGCTTTCGGGAAGGCTCGATACCATCACCGCCACCGACCTGCTGGCGCTCTACAGGAAAGCCGAGGGAGAGGGCAATATCAGCTCCGTAAGAGTGGATTGCTCCGAGCTACAGTACGTATCCTCCGCGGGGCTGAGAGTGCTGATGATAATGCACAAGAGCGGCGGCGGAGTAACGCTCACGAACGTTTCCGACGGCGTGACCGAGATACTCGAAACTACGGGATTCTTAGGTATACTCAAAACAGAATAAGAGGAAAGGAAAAAATGAAAACAACTATCGAAAACGGCACACTCACCATATTATTGAACGGCAGGATAGACACCACCAACGCCGCCGACACCGAAAGGGAGATACTTGCGGCTATTGAGGGCAAGACGGAGGACATCGTGGTGGACGCGGGAGAGCTCGAATACATCTCGAGCGCGGGACTTAGGGTGCTGATGAAGCTCCGCAAGACCATTAAGCGCGAGCTTCCGATAATAAACGTTTCCCGCGATGTGTACGATATCTTTGAGACTACGGGCTTTACGGAGATGTTCGATGTGAAAAAGGCTCCCCGCAAGGTGTCCCTCGAAGGCTGTGAGGTCATAGGAAGGGGCGGTCACGGCAAGGTCTACAGGCTCGATGATGAAACGATAATCAAGGTCTACCACGATAAAAGCCCCCTCACACTCATCGAGAAGGAGCGGGAGTACGCAAAGAACGCCTTTGTTCACGGCGTCCCCTCGGCTATAGCTTATGACATCGTTCAGACCGAAGAGGGTCCCGGGCTGGTGTTCGAGATGGCGGGAGCCGTTACCTTAAGCAAAATGCTCAACGAGCACCCCGAGAAGCTGCCCGAATATGCGGTCAAGTTCGCGGAGCTTCTGAAGACCCTCAACAGCACCGAAGCAGACCCCGCGCTTTACGGAGATATCAGGCAGATATACATTGACCGCGCAAAGAACGCGGTGGAGTTTTTCTCCGATGAAGAGAACGCACAGATATTCAAGATGCTCGACTCAATCCCCGACGGCAATGTGATGATACATGGGGATTACCACCCGAACAACGTCATGGTGCAGTCCGACGGCGAGCTTGTGCTGATAGACATGGCTGACATCAGTCGCGGAAATCCGATCTTCGACATCGGCGGAACGTTCCTTGTAATGTACCTTGCGGGCATAAACAAGCCCGAGATCGTCAAGGAGGTCATAGGGCTGGAGTACGAGCTTTCCAAGAAGGTATGGGGCATTCTGCTCTCCACCTATTACGGCACCACCGACCCGCAGAAGCTGGAGCTTATCGGCAACAGGTGCGCCGCGTTCGCGCTGCTCAGAATGGCTACTACCCTCGGATTCGAGAACACGCGGTCAAGAGCAAGCGTGAAGCCCATGCTGGCGCTTCTCCGTAAACGCCTTTTCCCGAACACCGACAATTTCTGCAAGCTGTTCGCAGCACCGCTTTGATATGAGAGGAGATATTTTCAATTGAGAACAACTATCGAAAACAACATACTTACCATATTTCTTGATGGCAGGATAGACACCACCAACGCCGCCGAGACCGAAAGGGAACTGCTCGCGGCTATAGAGGGCAGGAACGAGGACATAGTGGTGGACGCGGGAGCGCTCGAATATATCTCCAGCGCGGGACTTAGGGTGCTCATGAAGCTTCGCAAGACCATCAAGCGCGAGCTTCCGATAATAAACGTTTCCCGCGATGTGTATGACATCTTCGAGACAACGGGCTTCACGGAGATGTTCGATGTGAAGAAGGCTCTGCGTGAGATATCGACCGAGGGCTGCGAGGTCGTGGGAGAGGGTTCCTACGGTACGGTCTACCGCCTTGACTCCGAAACGATACTCAAAGAATACCGCATGGGCTCGAAAGAGTTCATCGAGCGGGAGCGCTTCATGTCGCAGAGGGCTTTCGTGAACGGTCTGCCCACTGCCATTTCCTATGACGTGGTAAAAGTCGGCGATCACTACGGCGTTGTGTATGAGCTTCTTGACGCAAATACCGTATCGCAGATAATAAGCGCTGATCCCGATAATAAGGAAAAGATCGTAAGGCTCGCGATATCCGAGCTGAAAAGATTCCACAGTATCGAAATAGACGATGAACTGTTCGAGGACAAGAAAAAGCCCATGCTTGAGTTATTTGAGAAGGTATCGGATCACCTTGATCCCGAGGAGAGGGAGCTGGTGTTCGGCTATCTTGACAGCATTCCCGAAAGAAAGACCTTCTGCCACGGGGACTACAACTTCAAAAATGTCATGTGCAGGGATGGGGAGATACTTCTCATAGATATAGGCGACGCGGGCATAGGACACCCGATCTTCGACCTTGCGGGGCTGGCGCTGGCTTATCCTATATATGCCAAGTCGGGAGCGCCCGTCGAGAGGATAATACGGTTCTTGGGCTTTGAGCCATCATTGGCGGACGATGTATGGAAATACATAGTGAGCGAATACTTTAATACGAACGACCCCGCGATGATAACCCACTACACAGATATGCTCCTGCCGATGGCGGAGCTGACCAGAGCGTACCACGTTCTGAGAAGAGCGCCCGACCTGAACGACAGGCAGGCAGTTTCCGCAGACGTTGACAAATTCATTCGCGGCTTATCTATACCGCGGCTCAGAAACGCTCCCAAGATAGACTTTTGAGTACATGATAAATTCCTTCAAAAAAGCGTACCCGATCTCTCTGTGAGGTCGGGTACGCTTTATCATATCACATAGAACCATGCATCATCGGGCTCGGCGGGTTTAAGTTCCTCGGCTTTTTTCGAGCCGTAGTTATATACCAGCTCCTGACTTTTCACGCTGACTTTCGCATCGTCGGGAACGGAGGAGGTTATGAATGCGTTGCCTCCTATGACCGCATTCCTGCCTATGACCGTTTCGCCGCCGAGAATGGAAGCTCCCGAGTAGATAGTTACGTTGTCCATGATAGTCGGGTGGCGCTTCTTGCTTTTGAGCTTCTGTCCCCCGCGGGTCGAGAGCGCACCGAGGGTCACTCCCTGATACACCCGAACGTTGCTTCCGATAACGGTAGTTTCGCCTATGACTATGCCCGTGCCGTGGTCGATGAAGAAGTATTTGCCTATGGTAGTTCCGGGGTGGATATCTATTCCCGTAAGGCTGTGGGCGTGCTCGGTCATTATGCGCGGGATAAGCGGAACTCCCAGCAGGAAAAGCTCGTGAGCTATGCGGTAGGTGAGTATCGCGAAAAAGCCCGGGTAGGTGCAGATTATCTCGTCCTTGTTGTAAGCTGCGGGGTCGCCCTCGTAGGAGGCTTCGAGGTCTGTTTCGATGTACTCACGTATCTTCGGGAGCGTATCGAAAAAATCAAAAGTTATCTTTTCGGCTCTGTCCTTCAAGGCGGAGCTGTCCTCGTTTTCAAGTCCCGGGACGTATTTCAGCACTATAGTTATCTGCTTGATGAGGTTGTAGATAACGTCCTCCACCAGTATGGAGATATTGCTCCGCACCGTGTAGAATTTATGGTCTGTGTTCTCGTAATAGCCGGGGAGAATGATAGTCCTCAGCTTACCCAGTATCGCCACGATGCTTTCCTTGTCGGGGTGCTCGAAGTGTTTTATGGCGTCAATGGTACGTCCCTTCTCGTAATCGGCAAGGAGGTTGTCGGTTATGCGGTTTATCTTCTGTTCTATGCTCATATCGGCTGTCCCTTTCCGCAGGCTGTTAATCCATACCTGTCTGATATGATTATAGCACAAATGCCGTCCGTTGTCAAGTGCCTGTGCGCTCTATCGCCGCGAAGAGCCTTTCACCCGCCGCAGCAGCCGCCATGAGTTTGCAGCTTCGGCGGTCGGGCAGGGGAGGAAGGTCTACACCGAAGCTCTCCGTACCCTCGGGCGAAGCCACTGCATAGTAAACCTCTCCGCTTACGCTGTCGGGGTTCGCGGGGTCGGGTCTGCCGAGAGTGCCCGTTATCCCAAGCCCGAAGTCAGCGCTGTAAGCCCGTCGGCAGGCTTCCGCCATAGCCGCAGCGGTCTGCTCCGAGTAGACCCCGTAACGTTCTATGACCTCCGCAGGAACGCCCTGCCTGACTTTGGCTTCGTTCGAGTAGGTGACGAACGCACCCTTTATTACTGCCGATGAGCCATCTGTGTCGGTGATAAGTGAAGCTATCAGCCCCGCTGTACAGCTTTCCATAGTAGTGACGGTGAGCCCCTTTCCGATAAGGGTTTCCGTGATATCGCGGTAGAGCGAATATACTTTCTCTGCCGAAATGTTCATATAGACACCTCCGATTTAAAATCCGTAATATGATTATACATCATTCTCCGCGTTAAGTCAATAATATACTCCCCTCTGTTCCAAATCCATCAATATCTTCGCACAGAAACAGAGGAGAGTATACGTGTATACGTCAGATCAAAGTTCCGAGATGTTATTGAACGGTTCCGACTTCTGCCGTGAAATCCGTCACAACGGTCTTTGAACTTCCGTCGGGGGAGTATTGCCAGCGGTCTATGTGTCCCGAGCGGATATAGTACCTCATGGGCGGCAGCGGGCGCGGCGCACCGAGGGTGTCAACGACCGCGAGTTTCAGTTTCATTTTGTCGGGCTTTATCGACTTGATACCAACGCTGACGCATTTACCCGCAGTCAGACCCTCGTGGGGCTCGGCAAGTCCCGCGAGATTGGGAGCCACCTCAATGAACACCCCGTAACTTTCTATAGAACGCACTATACCGCGGACAACGGCACCCACCTCGAAATTGGCGGCGTTCTGCTCCCATGTGCCGAGAAGCTCCTTGTGAGTGAGAAAAACTCTGCCGTCCTCTATCGCTTTTACGACAGCAAAAATGCGCTGACCGTTGTAAAAGCGGTCGTTGGGGTGAGCTATCCTCGATACGGAAATGGCGTCTATGGGTATCATGGAGCTTATGCCGCAGCCGATGTCAACGAAGGCGCCGAAGGGCTCCAAGTGCGTGACTGTTGCGGGGATAACGTCCCCCGCAGTGAGCCGCGATATGTATTCCTCGGTGCAGAGCCGCTGTGCCCTCGCGCGGGAAAGGGTGTACACGGGGACATCACCGCTGAGGTCGGCAGACTCTACCGTGAAGCAGACCGTCTTGCCGACTCGCGCGAGCATGGCGATGTCCCGCACCGTTCCCTCCGCGATACCCAGCGCACCCTCGCGCCGCGGAATGATGCCCACCGCATGGGGCAGCTCCACCACCATATCATGCGCCGCCGTACACATAAGGGCGCGGGCTTCGAGAATGGTCTTGTCCTCCGCCGCGCGGAGCATGAGAGCTGTATCTGAAAGGATACATTTGTTTTCTTCGGACGATACGAGCCGTCCCTCGGGGTAGTGATTCGTCATTTTTAGCCTCCCTCTCAGCCGCTTCGACAACGTTTTCATCAGTCCGAAAATACAGACTGTTTGTCATCGGCTGCTTTGTGATATAACGTATTTCCGCCGTTTTCGGCTTCCGATACATCATATTCCCGTACACGGTCGGTTATGCTTTTGTTCACGTATTGTTCAATTGTGTTCGTGAAACTGCACAAAAATGGGAAGATAAATTTTCCAATGTGTTGAAATGCTACGATTTTTTCGGGAAATGCTTGACTTTTAATGCTTGTTGTGTTAGAATAAGATTGTAATTTGTAACTGGTTTGTTACCGCCTTGGCGAATTTTTGACAACTTGGTTACAGCTTATAAAAAAGAGATAGACTTGTGACTGTTTTGGAAAAAGAATAACGTTACAGTGAAGGGATGTGTTAAGGTCTTTCCTTCGATCAACGGACGGAAGGCTGTATCATGAACGGAAACAAAATAATGGATTCAAGTATCAAAAATGTAGTCAGAAAAACTGTTGTTCAGCCAACCATTGTCTCGAGTAATGAAGGCACTTGCATCAAAAGAAACAGAGTATGCGATATGCGAAATGTCCCGTCCCGTATTGCTGGTAGGAGAGGTGTTTTTTAGACTGAGCAAATCCGCTTTAACAGACTCAAATATATCACGGTCATACGCTTGAATGGTCTCAAAGTGCTGTTTTACAAATTCTCTCTGCTCATTTCTGATTGCCTTATCATCCATTTTGTTGATTTCTTGAAAGGATTCTTGAGAAATGTAATATGATACGTAGTCTGACATAAAAGGCTGAAGGAGCGCATTTGTTTCAGGGACACTTCCATTGCACAAATCTATCACAATGTTTGTGTCCAAAACAATTCTTTTCCTTGCATTATTGAGAGAAACCGATGTGATGAGGTCTGTAACGTCTGGATCAGTTCGAATCCATACAGTAAGAGTAGACTCTTTTTTAGTTGCTCTGCCATTTCTTTCTCCGATCGGAACAAAGTCCAACGATCTCCAAAACTCATCCAGTCTGTAGTCCCTGCGGCAAGAAAGCTTGATTGTATGATAGAGATAACGATGAGTCTCAAAGAGTTCATCTACCAACTTTTTCGCAACACCAGTTTTGCGATGATACTTATTAACGCAAAGTTGTACGATTGTAATGACGGAGTCTCCTCTACGAAATAAAACATATCCAAGCAAATGATCTTTTGTAACAGCAGCCAGTATCTGCTCTTTCCTGGCATAATCCTGAAAAGCTTCTCTTGGTAAAAAGCCAAGGGTGTCTCTTGCTGTGTCGCCAAGTTTAATGACGCTGCGGAGTAATGGTGAGGAGGGGTGTACTTTAACAATTTTCAAAAGGATTTCCTTTCTCCATCGCAAAACGGGGGAAAAATATTAGTGCAATGGCAGTAATCTTCATTATTATGTAATAACATGACTAGTACTGTATAAACCCAAAGTGATGGTTCAGATCCACAACGAGTCCGTCCGTCATAGTGTTCCAGCACTTATAGTAATATTTTTGCTCTGATAAGATTTGCTGCTTTGCAAGCTTTGCGAAACGGCTTGGTAAATAACCGGCAATCACTTCTCCGTCTGCAATTCGAACGGAAGCGTCGTAGCAATGTCCTGCATCTCGAACATGTACATGTGGCACGTGATGCTTTCCTGCCTCGTGTGAGCGAAAGAAAAAGCGCAGAGGATAAATACCTTCAACTTCTCCGGCATCACAGGAGATCAGTGCGCAGAACGTCACACAACCCGTATAATCGGGATCCAGATACTTCAACATGCTGGCAAAAGAGCGTGACTCATTGCAAACGAAGAACCGTTCTCCGCGCGCAAGAAAAGCATATTGCGTGCGGCCGGGATCAATTTCTTCGCCATTCCATATTTCAGACAAGGCATGTTTCATGACATCAGCAAATGTAGTTGCTGCGTCATAAGTAAGTTGAAAAGCCATTCCTCTGCACTTGCTCAGAGGCTCCATGATTTCTGGGCCGTTAATGCCATAGAAAGGTGGCTGATCAAAAACGGAATCACAGAGTTTTTCTTCCTCATAAGCGTGTGCGTCCAGTTTGATTGTGATTGTTTCAGCACTCATACATGTCACATCTCATTTAATTTCTAGCATTTTACGAACAATGGAAAGCAGTGTTTTCTGATATCTATAGCTGCATATTGCGGTGCCCAACGGCCGCTGATGCGGAGCTAAACGGCCGCGGTGCGGCGTAAGCGGCCGGTCGGCTCGCTGTGTTGAAGTAGTCCGAGAATCCTTCATAATGGTGTTATCCGCCATGGCGGAAATACATCATTAGGAGGGTAATGCATGTTAGACTACAAAGACATCATTACAAAACACTATGCTCTCGAAATGAGCGGAGGGCAGATCGCTGAGTCCCTTGGCATAAGCAAGTCCGGCGTCAACGACTTTCTCCGTGCATTTAGGGAATGCAAAACGTTAAACTATCCACTTCCACAAGGGATTACGAACTACGGCATCGCGGCAGAGGTCTACGGGAAGAATCCTGCCATTGCCGGCAGGGATCTCAGCTACGAGTTTCCGGACTATGAATCCGTAGCGAAGGCCATGTCTTCTCGGAAGAACATGACGCTCGTCGTTCTGTGGAACCGGTATTCCAGGAGATGCCGGGATGGTGGGCTGAAGTTCTATTCATACCGGCAGTTCTGTGAGAACTATGCCAAGTGGTGCGAAGAGAACAAGGAATCTCTTCACTTCAACGCCGTCATTGGACAGAAGATGGAGGTGGATTTTGCCGGAAAGACCTTTCAGATGGTGGATCATCTCACCGGTGAGGTTGTTGAGATCGTCGTTTTCGTAGCCGTGCTGCCGTATTCCCAGATGATCTATGCGGAAGGAATGGTCTCCACCAAGGAGCCGCAGTGGATCACAGTGAACAACAATGCGCTCCGGTACTTCGGCGGCGTGCCTGCGCTGGTCGTGTGCGACAACTGCAAGCAGGCTGTCATCGCCAACAAGGATTGGATTGCTCCTGAACTGAACAAGGATTATGCCGAATGGGCCGAGCACAACCATACAGTCATCCTGCCTGCCAAGGTGAAGAAACCCAAATACAAGAGTTCCGTTGAGAATGCCGTGGGGATCCTAGAGAAGGGCTTCTTCCACGACATGGAGGAGATGGACTATTTCAGTCTGGAGCAGTTCAACCGTGATCTCTGGCGACACATAGAAGAACTCAACAGTGCACCGTTCTCCAAGAAACCGCATAACCGCCGCTACTACTGGGACGAGGAGCGGAAAGAGCTTATGCCGTTACCATCTGCTCTGTATGAGTACATGGAACGCCGTGTGGCAAAGGTATCCTCGGACTACCATGTCCGCTTCGACAACGCTTACTACAGCGTCGATCGCGCCTATTTGCACAAAGAGGTGCTTATTCGGGCATCGACCACAACGGTAAAGATCTTTTCCAAAGAGGGAGATTTTATCTGTGAATGGCCAAGAGCCACGAGCCGGAGCCAGTGGTCTACCGATCCGCGCCATCTTCCGGAGAATTACAGGGAAATTTCCGAATGGAACGGAACCTATTTCACTCGCCGGGCCATGACGATTGGACCAAACACCGCAGAGGTCATTAAGCGCGTACTTGCCAGCCGGAAGCTGGAGGTTCAGACCTACCGGATGTGCCAGGGCGTTCTTAGTTTCAGCAAAAAATACAGCAAGCAAGCTCTTGAGGAAACCTGCCATCAGGCCCTGGAGCTGGGCAAAACCACCTATACTTTCATCAAGAACACAATTCCGGCCATTGCCGATGATCTTGGTGCTGCAGGCTACAACACTGCCGCAAATGACGAGCGCAACAAGGGTGCTTTCGTCATGGGCGCTGATGCCATGGACATTAACACGCTTCTTTCCCGCAGCCAGAGTCTGGCGCAGAGCAAAGGAAAGGGCGGTGGCAAGTAATGCTTACAGGAAAAGCCCTGTTTAACACGCTAGTGACCGAGCTCAACGACATGGGGCTTCCGGGAATGTCTGCCACACTGGATAAAATGTACCGTTCTCCGGAATTCCTCAATCTTGACCCGCTTATGGCCATTGCCATGCTCGTAGAGCCAGAATACCAGAAGAAGATAAACAAGCGCATTCAGAGCCGTTTGCGTGCTGCACATCTCCGTGGCTGCCCGCAGGAACTTTCAAACTGCGTGGATTCAGCAGACCGAGAGTACCTTCCGCGCGGCATTACAGAGACGCTTTCTTCTTTGGATTTCATCGCTTCTGGTATGAATCTCTGCATCCTTGGGCCGTCTGACAGCGGAAAATCCTACTTGGCAAAAGCGCTGGGGATTGTTGCCTGCAATGACTACAGGGTCGAATACCACCACTGCGAGGTTCTTCTGGAGCAGCTCGTGGCGCTCAAAGCCGCAGATTACATGAAGTACCAAAAGCGGTTGAAGAGAATCTGTGGCGCCGCTCTGCTCATCCTGGACGATTTTCTCCTTCACACCTTGAGCGATGAACGTGAGGTGAAGATCCTCTTCGAGATTCTGGAGAAGCGTTGCGAGATTAACCTCAGCACCATTATTTGCTCCCAGCGCGAGCCCTCCAGCTGGAGCGCCATGATCATGAATGATGAGGTGTCCGCAAACGCGATTCTGAAGCGTGCGACGAAGCACTACACCGTTATGATTAAGCCGAAAGCGACCGGTTAAACTGTCCGGCCGCTACCACCGCCGGGCGGCCGTTGGTCACCGCATCAGCGGCCGCCGCCCACCGCCGATTGCATCTATTGGTTCAGACTGCTTTTTTTCTCATTTGGGATCGTTTGCAAACAGGAATTCGGCGTACGGAAAGATTTTTTTATAATACTGGACTTGCCATTTGAAGCATAAGATATGTTTTGGTACTGGACGAACTCCTTTGTGTTTCGTAAGACGGAGGGCGCTCAATACCATGCCGTTCAGGACAGGGGCACCGTCTTCATGAACAAGAGGGTAATATCTTGCCTCATTGAGGTTGTTGTTTTTTGTGAAGTTTGCTAACTTCGCAGCGGAATTGATCATCGCATCGATTCGCGACTCTAACACGCCTGTCAATAAC
>CACZJT010000061.1 GCA_902781565.1 uncultured Ruminococcus sp. | reverse complement strand
CCCCGACCCTACACCGAATAATGCGGGACGAATGGCGGGAGCTGCACCAACGCAGCCCAGCCGCCCCGCCCTACATCGGTTTGTGCAGTACGGTCAGCCCTGCAAATTATGATTTATCGCTTCTTTCTCTTTCCGTGAAAAATTTTCCAAAAAGTGTTGCAATTTGTGAAAAGATGTGCTATAATATACTTATATGCTTTAAAACTCAAAAGGAGTAATGTGACAATGTTTTTTCAGAATGATATCCAGACCATGAGCCGCTCGGACATCGAGAGCTTGCAGCTCGATAGGCTCAAAAAACTCGTCAAGTATTGCTATGACAACGTTCCTTTCTACCATAAGCGCTTCGATGAAGCAGGGGTCTCCCCCGATGACATCAAGTCGCTCAAGGACATCGAACGCATTCCTTTCACCACTAAGGCGGATATGCGCGATAATTACCCCTTCGGAATGTTCGCAGTGCCTAACAAGAAGATAGTCCGTATTCACGCTTCCTCGGGTACTACCGGTAAGCCCACTGTGGTCGGCTACACCAAGAACGACCTCGAAGCATGGAGCGACTGCGTGGCTCGTATCGCCGAGGGCGCGGGCGCTTCCGATGAGTCCATCGTGCAGATATGCTTCGGCTACGGTCTGTTCACGGGCGCTCTCGGACTTCACTACGGTCTTGAAAAACTTGGCGCGACTATCGTCCCCAATTCCAGCGGCAACACCGAAAAGACCCTCATGCTCATGCAGGATTTCGGCACAACCGCTGTGGTCGCTACGCCCTCCTACGCTCAGTATATGGGCGAGCTCGCCAAGGAAAAGGGTATACTCAAAAATATCCACCTGAAACACGGTATCCTGGGCTCCGAGGGCTGCACTATCGAAATGCGCAACGCCATCGAAGCTACCACTGGTATGTTCGTTACCGATAACTACGGCATGAGCGAGCTCGGAGGTCCCGGCGTTTCGGGCGAATGTCAGGAACGTGACGGTCTGCATATCAACGAGGATCACTTCCTCTGCGAGATCATCGACCCTCAGACGGGCGAGGTCCTCCCCGCAGGCAGCGAGGGCGAGCTCGTTGTTACCACTCTTACGAAAGAGGGTATGCCCGTACTGCGCTACCGTACCCGCGATATCACAAGGATCACATACGAGAAGTGCCGCTGCGGACGCACATTTGCGAGAATGGCTAAGACCCGCGGACGCTCGGACGATATGCTCAAAATACGCGGCGTGAACGTGTTCCCCTCGCAGATAGAGTCGGTGCTTATGGGCTTCCCCGAGATCGCACCTCACTATCAGCTGGTGCTCACAAGGGCGAATTACGCGGATCACCTCGAAATAAAGGTCGAGCTCAACGAGGAATACAGCAATATGCTCGATAACTACACACAGCTCGAAGACCTCCACAACAGGGTAACTCACGAGCTGAGAGTCGTGCTGGGTATCGCTACAAAGCTGACTATCGTTGACTGCAAGACCCTCGAAAGATTCCAGGGCAAGGCGAAGCGCATACTCGACCTTAGAAATCAAGAGTCCTGACGGAAAGGAAGTATTCTGAAATGATAAAGAAAGTAGCAGTGATAAAGGGCGACGGCATTGGCCCCGAGATCGTCACCGAAGCGATGAAGGTGCTCGATAAGGTCGCCGAGAAGTTCGGACACAGGTTCGATTACACACAGCTCCTTATGGGCGGAGCTTCCATAGACGCAAACGGCGTGCCGCTGACCGAAGAAACTATCGAGGCTTGCAAGGCGAGCGACGCGGTGCTTATGGGAAGCATAGGCGGGGATACCAATACCTCCCCCTGGTACAAGCTCCCCGCGGACAAGCGTCCCGAGGCGGGTCTGCTGGGTATCCGCAAGGCTTTGGGATTGTTCGCAAATCTGCGACCCTGTCTGCTCTATCCGCAGCTCTCGGGAGCCTGCCCCCTCAAAGAGGAGATCGCGGCTAAGGGCTTCGATATGCTCATAATGCGCGAGCTTACGGGCGGACTGTACTTCGGCGCGAGAAAGACCGAGGAAGTTGACGGCGTTACGACCGCCACCGATACCCTTGTTTACTCCGAGAAGGAGATACGCCGCATAGCGGTCAAGGCTTTCGAGGTCGCAATGAAGCGCCGCAAGAAGGTAACGAGCGTTGACAAGGCGAACGTCCTTGACTCCTCAAGACTTTGGAGGAAGGTCGTCAATGAGGTCGCAAAGGACTATCCCGAGGTGACTCTCGAGCATATGCTCGTTGACAACTCGGCTATGCAGCTGGTCAAAGACCCCGCGCAGTTCGATGTCATGGTGACGGAGAATATGTTCGGCGATATCCTTTCGGACGAAGCCTCGATGATAACGGGCTCTATCGGTATGCTCCCCTCTGCGAGCATGAACGAGACAAAGTTCGGTCTTTACGAGCCTTCGGGCGGTTCGGCTCCCGACATCGCGGGACAGGACAAGGCGAACCCGATAGCGACCATACTTTCGGCGGCGATGATGCTCCGCTACTCCTTCGACCTCACCGACGAAGCCGACGCTGTTGAAGCGGCTGTCGTAAAGGTACTCGACCAGGGCTACCGCACGGGCGACATCATGTCCGAGGGCTGCACCAAGGTCGGCTGTGCCGAGATGGGAAGCCTTATCGCGGCGAATATCTGATCCGATAACAGTACGAAAATATGTACAAACGGCTGTGCTCCCGAGGGGACACAGCCGTTGTTTTATCGGGTGTGTTGGTCTGAGATTCAGAGCTCCAGCCCGCCGATGACTTCTTTCAGGGCGTTTGCGGAGCTTTGCAGGGCGCTTATCTCATCGGCGCTCAGGGCTATCGGTACCGAGGCTTCTATGCCGTCCCTTCCGACTATCGCGGGCATACTTATCGAAACGCCCTCGATGTCAAAATTACCGTGCTGTATATGCGAAACGGGCAGCACGGACTTCTGGTCGAGGATTATCGCCTCGCAGATACGGCGCACCGACATGGCTATGCCGTAGTAGGTCGCCTTCTTCTTCTCGATGATCTCGTAAGCGCTGTTCTTGACGCTCTCGGCGATATCGCGCATGGCAGTCTCGTGGTCGTGGTGTCCGCGCATCTCGCAGAAGTCGTTCAGCGGCACGCCCGAAACGTTGGCGCTGCTCCAGGCAACGATCTCGCTGTCGCCGTGTTCGCCCAAGATAAAGGCGTGTACGCTACGGTTATCGACGCCCAGATGTTCGCCCAAGATATATTTGAGCCTTGCGGTATCGAGTACCGTTCCCGAGCCGAAAACCCTGTTCTCGGGCAGACCGCTGAGCTTCGCCGCGGTGTAGGTGAGTATATCCACGGGGTTCGCCACAACGAGGAGTATGCCGCCGAAATCGAGCTTAGCGATCTCGGGGATTATCTTGCCGAAGATACCCACGTTCTTTTTGACGAGGTCGAGCCGCGTTTCGCCGGGCTTCTGACCCGCGCCCGCGGTGACGATGACGATGTTGGCGTCGGCGATGTCCTTGTAGTCGCCTGCGTATATCTGCATGGGCTTGGCGAAGGGCAGACCGTGGCTGATGTCAAGAGCCTCACCCTCAGCCTTCTGCCTGTCGGAATCGAGCAGGACTATCTCGGAGAAAAGTCCGCTCTGCATGAGTGCGAAAGCCGAAGCCGCTCCGACGAATCCGCAGCCGATGACCGCTGCCTTGCGAATGTTTACATTTATCATGAGTTTACCTTCCTTTCGGGTAACAGTTATATTATGCTCACTCCATTATTATACCATGCCTGTCCGCCGCTGTCAAGGGGGGACAGAACTGCAAATTTACAATGGATTAACGAAACGTTCACGAAAATCACTGCCATTTTGCTTATCATACACGTATATATTAAATGGTATACCCGAGTGTGAGTTTTTTAAACGGGAAAGATATTTACAAATTGCTTGATCATTGGAGTTCTTTCACGGAACTTACACAGAAAATACTCCCTTTTTCGTGTCGGCGTACAAAAAAACGGTCTATTTTGCTATATCGAAGTGCAAAATGCACAAACATTGTTTTTAGACCGTCTTGGTAATTGACAAATCCGATTTATTGATATATAATTATTATAATGGTTTTACTGGGTCTTGGCGCCCGAAAAGCCATTTATAATAAGCCGACTTCGGAAAAGGCAGCAGCATTAAATAATAAACTTTTCAATGCACCCAAATGAGTAAGGGCAGGGTATTACTTATGAATGACGAAGAAATGGTCAGAGCGTACAGCGATATGATCTACGGCGTGGCGATGCGGTATGTCAGGAACAGGACCGATGCCGACGATGTTTACTCCGATGTGTTCTATCGCTATTTTCGCAGGGAGAGGAGCTTCGAGACCGAGGAGCACCGCAAGGCTTGGCTGCTCCGCGTGACGATAAACTCCTCAAAGGAATTTCTCGCAAAGCGGCAGTATACGGATTCTATCGACGACGATATGTTCGGCGAGGAGGATATGACTGCGCCCGCGGGAATGGGTATCGAGGAGATAGTAGCCGTCAGGGACGCGCTCAAACGTCTTGACGAGAACTATAGGGAGATCATTGAGCTTTACTACTTTAATGGTCTGTCCGTTCCCGAGATCGCTCAGATGCTTCAAAGGTCTGCCAATACCGTAAAATCGCAGCTGCTGCGGGGCAGGAACAAGTTGAAGGAGCTTCTTGCGTCATGATCTTATATACTGCCCATACTGCCCTCTATTGCAAAGTACAACGAAGTTGTGCTTTGCAGGCTGCGCAGCAGCCGCCAAAGCCACTATGTGGCTTTGGCAGAGCGCGTAGTATAACGAAATGAGAGATGCAAAATGGAGGAGTATCGGCTTGATGCCGTGCTGAGGGGGCTTTCGGCTTTTGTTCCGAGACCGTCAGCGGGGCTGGTGGAGAACATGGTCTCCACGGTAATGGCGCTCAGCGCCGAAAAGGGACGCAGGCTCCCGCTTTCACCGGCGGAGGGCGCTTCTGAAAGAACAATGGAAACAATAACGCACCCCGAAAGGAAAGTGCGCGGTTTTGGAAGAATAATGTAGAGATAATTTATATGGAGGTATTTACAATGTATACGACTGTTCAGAAAAAATTCATGCTTGCTGCATTTAAGGTAATGTCCGCGGCTACTATGGTGTCAGCCACGATGATACCGGCTTCTGCGGCGGCTAAGACTACCAGTTCGACTTCGAGCACTACGCTGGAGGACGTAACGAGACCTGTTGAGGATCTGCTCAAGAACGTACTTAATGTACTTATCCCGCTGGTAGCGGCGGTGGGCGCTATCTTCTGCGTGAGCCTGGGCGTTAAATATGCAAAGGCTGAGGAGCCCCAGGAGCGTGAGAAGGCGAAGCAGCACTTGAAGAGCGCTATCATCGGCTTTGTGCTCATTTTCGTACTTATCGTCGCACTGAGAATAGCAACTCCTTACTTCCAGAAGTGGATGGAGCAGTACAGCCCCAAGAAGTAAGGCAACATTTTCAAGGAATGATCTGAATGAACTTTTATTCTCTCCGTAAAAAGAGAATAGCAGCGGCTGTGTTCGGCGCGGCGGTGTCTCTGGTGCTCACCGTGCAGAACACGGCTTTGCCGTATATACAGGCAAATGCCCTGACCGTAGCAGAAGATACCGACGAGGAGGAGCAGGACAACAACGTGAGCGCCGAGGTGCTGGACGATGTTTTCGGCGAGGTGGTGCTTTACCGATGGGAAAGAATGAAAAATAATAATTATCCCAAGGACAATGACCCCCACCCTGTTCTGATATTCTGGGGAGCGACCAGGAGCAAGGTGATGAATCCTGTTGCGCCTTCCGATATTTACCTTGACAGCGCCCATGCAGTCATTGAGGGGGCAAATTGGTTCGGCAGGGACGGCAACGGCGATTATCCGCTCTCAAAGTATGATTACGGTAATCCCAACAAAAACACAAATCCCTACGGTGCAGCAGCTTTGAAGCTCCACGACACCGCAAATTATACAGAGCTGAAGGATAGTGCCGCTGTCAGATACAGTAATGTGTTCTACACTAAAAGCGACTATAACTGTATGTATGCTCAGTACACAGGTATAGAGAAAGAGACGAAGTGTCCCTACTTTACACTGCGGCTCTCGAACGGCAGCGGCTCCGTGCCTTCCTCCATGAGCGATTATGTCATCAATCTGCCGACTGCCGGCGAAACGGGAATGCAGGAGACCGGTCAGCTAAAAATAACAAGAGGCAATGAACGCGCTCCCGGGTATGAGGATATCGTTTTCAAGTATGAGAGCGATCATGGTCTGTTCCATATAATGGACGCCAATGAATCCGATAACGATGTGTATATGGTCTCGCAGGACGGCTACGCGATAGCCGAGGTCAAATACGAGCATTTTGGCGGTATGGCGAGCAGTCAGTTCACTGCCGAGGCTGAGACTGCCGATATCTATTTCGGCGAGACGTATCGCTACTCCGCTATCAGGGAAAGCGTTGATATCGAAAAGGGGCAGATAGTTTCTGTGACCCCCTCTCAGTATGCCGATGCGGAGGGCAATTCGCAGAAGCAGAACGGAGTGATTATCCCCAACGGCACGACCATAACCGTCCACGAGGGCGGCGTGCTTGCCGTGAGCGGCGACCTTATCAACAACGGCACCATAATCAACGACGGCGGCACTATCCTTATCAAGGACGGCGGAAATATCTATCCTTTCCGAACGGGCGTTGATGTGGAAAAGAACGGCTGCGGTACGATAAAGTGTCTGGGCGGAGATATCATCATACGCCCGGGCGGTGCGCTCTATGCGGGACTGAACGACGAGGGCGGCAGTATCGTGCCGTTCCACCTCGATGAAGGCTCTACGCTGATAAATCAGGGGCTTCTCGTCTACGGCGCTATGAAGCTGGGGCAGAACGCAAGAGTCGAGCTGCACGAGAACTCCCATACCTACGGCTCGTGGTTCATGGCAAATTACAAGCACGACTCTGCTTATGTGGGCACCATCAGCGAGGAGCAGGAGAAGCAGAGCAGAAAAAAAGCAGCCGATCTCGGATATTGCAGGTTTGATTATGACAGAGCGTCGGGAGTGGTAAACTTGTACTCATTTGAGCCGACCGCGCAGGACGATATGCTCTCGAAGTTCAACAGCTACTTTCTGGAGGATAGTTTCAGCGGAATGTCGGGACAGATAAAGGAGACCGAATCTAACGATTTTATTAATGAGCAGGGGCTTTACCTTGACAGCCATGTAGATGATAAGACCATGCCCCGCGTTTTCTGCTCTTCCGCAGCAGCTAAGTTCAAAGACCCGTGCTATAACGGAGAAACACCTAAATTGGGTGAGCTTGTGATATGATGGAAAAATTCTTTGGGTCCGTGAAGGATAAACTGAAAGCTATGGTGAAGACCAAGGTCTTCCGCAAGGCTGCCGTGAATGTTGCCGTAGCACTGGTGCTCGACCTTCTGGGCGGCTTTGCTTTCAGGACGTTCATGGACTACATCAAAGCCAAACTTATTGATAAGACCGAGTTCGAGGTACACCCGAGCTACTTCATCAGCCCCACCACATGGGCGGTGGGCTTCGTGGTGCTGTCCCTCGTATTCGTGATATGGCTCTTTTCGGGGAATAATCTCGATACCTTCCTCGGTACGGGCAGGGGACTGCTCGGCAAGGACGGCGAGATAGACGTGGTAAGGGGAGCGCTCGAAAACAGCCGCTTCCTCACCGAAAAGGAGCGGGACAGATACTTCCCCGAGTACGATTACAACGACCTCGCAAAGTGCGACAAGGACGGCATACCCGTCCGCGCTATCCTCGACAAAAACAAGCACTTGCAGGTAAACTTCCTCTCGGGAGCCCACAGCCTTATCATAGGTGCTACAGGCTCCGGTAAAACGACCACCTTCATAAACCCTATGATACAGCTTCTGGGCGCTACCTCCTGCGGGAGCTCCATGATAATGACCGACCCCAAGGGAGAGCTTTTTTCGCTCCATTCGCAGTTTTTGAAGGACAGGGGCTACAACGTCCTGCTGCTCGACCTGCGTGATACCTATTCCTCCAGCCGCTGGAATCCCTTAGGCGATATCTGGGATATGTATCAGGAATACGTGGAAACGGGCAAGGGCATAATAGCCCACAAGGACAGCATGGACGACTATAAGTTCGAGCGTCCCGACGGCGATGCCGAGGAGGGCGAGATATGGTTCGAGTGGCGCGGAAGGGCTTACGCCGACCCTACCCACTGTCAGGACGATGTATCGGTCAAGCGTCAGCAGATATACGACGAGATGTATGAGGACTTGAACGACCTTGTGTCGGTCATCTGCCCCGTCGAGAACGAGAAAGACCCCGTGTGGGAAAAGGGCGCACGCTCGATAATCATGTCCACCTGCCTTGCGATGCTCGAGGATTCGGAAGACCCGCGCCTCGGCATGACCAAGGAGAAGTTCAATTTCTTCAACATCAACAAGGCGCTGACAAACTCCGAGAACGAGTTCGCGGCGCTAAAGGACTACTTCAACGGCAGAAGCAAGCTCTCACAGGCTTACACCCTGTCAAGACAGGTGCTTTCGGCGGCGGACACTACGCTTTCCTCCTATATGTCCATCACTTTCGATAAGCTCAATATGTTCAACGACCGCGGACTTTGCGGTCTGACCAGCGCCACCGACGTTGACGCGGCAGGCTTCGCCGAGAAGCCCACGGCGCTTTTCATGAAGATACCCGACGAAAAGGACACCCGCCACGGTCTCGCGGCGGTTTTCATACTGTGTATGTATAAGGCGCTCATAAAGGTCGCCTCGGCGAGGGAAGACCTCTCGCTGCCGAGAAACGTGTACTTTATCCTCGATGAGTTCGGTAATATGCCGAAGATAGAGAAGTTCGACAAGATGATAACGGTAGGACGTTCGAGAAAGATATGGTTCAACATGGTCGTTCAGTCCTACTCACAGCTCTCCAACGTGTACGGGAACGAGGTCGCGGACATCGTTAAGTCAAACTGCGGTATGAAGATGTTCATAGGCTCCAACGATATCGGCACCTGCGAGGAGTTCTCGAAGCTCTGCGGAAACATGACGGTTCGCACGTCGAGCACATCATCGGCGATAGGCGCTAAAGCGGGAGATATCAGCCTTTCGTCCCAGACACAGGTGAGACCCCTCATCTACCCCAGTGAGCTGCAAATGCTCAACAACAAGGAATCCACGGGCAACGCGATAATCGTTACCTTCGGAAACTTCCCCCTGAAAACAAAATACACCCCGAGCTACAGATGCCCCTACTACAAGATGGGCACTATGGACATGGGTGAGCTCAGGAGCCATATGTTCAAGGCGAATGAGGTATACTACGACTTAGAAGAAAGAAACGAGATCGTTCTCGGAAGATCATCAGATGAAGACGAGGAGGAGGACGAGTAATGCTTGCTGCTACAGTGACGGCGCTTGCCGCCTCATTGGTGATGTCCATGACCGTCGTGGGCGGAGTGGACTTCGATTACCAGGGCGAATTGGATATCTACAGCGGCACTCCCATAGATTCGGAAGAAACGAATGTACAGCAGACGGTGAGCCTTGCAGACGGCGGTCTTTACAACAGAGAGACAGGTATGTTTTCCTACCCGGTGCCCGGGAGCGGTCAGTCCGTATATTCGAGCGTTGCCGACGGCATGATAACTGCGGACAGTGTGGCGCTTGCCTACGACGAAGGGCTTACGGTAAAGCTCTACCGCTCGGGTGAGGAGATCACGGATACGGATATCAGCTCCGTCAAAGAGCCGGGGGACTACTCTCTTGTGGTCTACGGGACGGACGTGGAACAGCAGATGCTCGAATTCACCATAGTCCCCGAAAAAACGGGGGCGGTCAGCTTCTACAAACTGCCCTTGGGATTTGACCTCACGAGTCTTATGGTCGAGGGCGAGGAAAGGGATATCACCGATGTGAGCCGCGCGGACATGAGCTCCGACGGCGAATACTATATCAATTACCACTGCAACCTGACGGACATTGACTACACGCTCCATGTGTTCATCGACCATACACCTCCCGCTGTAACCTATGAGGGCGTGAATGAGGGAGCTGCAAGCGGTCCCGTGACTATTACGGGAACCGAGGGGTCGGATACCGTTCTTGTAATGAAGGACGGCGAGAGGATCACCACTCCGTCGGACGGGGTGCTGACCACCCCGGGAAGCTACGAGGTCACAGTTACCGATGACGCAGGGAACTCCGTCACGGAAAGGTTCGAGCTGCTGTTCTACCTGAACTTGCAGGCGGGACTTTTTGCGGTGCTTTTCTGTCTTGTGATCGGCGCGGCAGTGGGATATATGATCTGGTCAAGAAACAAATTAAGAGTCAGATAACAGCGAGAGTGAGATAACTTATGAGCGGAATAGTCAGCGACCTTATTGAAAAAATAGATAATTATGTGGGGCGTGCAATGTTCTCGCTCGAAAAGCTCGTGTGCCTGTTTATCAGCTGGCTCCAGCAGCTTTTCAATGTATTTACGGGCATAAGCCAGGCAAAGTACGACGGTAAGCCCAAATACCTCATAAACGTTTTTTTCGATAACAGCATCGTAAACAATATATACTGGGGCATGGCGATCATCGGCATCGTGATGGCGTTTGTTTTCGCCATAATCTCCGTGACCCGAAAGAGCATGGACTTGGACGACAAGATGCGTCAGTCCCACGGACAGATACTCCGCACGCTCATGCGCACCATCTTCATAATACTGACCATGTCTGTATTCATGACGATAATCATTTCGTTCACCAACGCGCTGATGCAGTCGGTGAACGCGGTATTCAACGGCGCTCCGACACTTCTGAGCGGCGGTAAGCCTATCGTATACAGCGACGAGCAGTTAGCGGCGATGTCAAGGATATTCAACACCGTCGGGAACTACTCGCTGAACCAGTCGGCTAATAACCGATACAACATCAACACCTGCTACAACGACATACGCTCCGATCTGCAATACCTTTCCAACAGCGGCGTGTTCAACTACTACTACACGGACACCGATGCCAACGGCAAGCAGATCAATACATGGCAGTCGGCGGTGCAGGAGCTTGCCGTGGCGGGGGATTTCAACGTGGAGCAGCCCGTTGACGAGTACAATGAGAGTATCGCCAATGCCATGAACCACTGTATGTCGGTCATCAAGAATGACTACAATTTCAAGGCTCTGGAATCCTATGACGCCACCTATAATTATAACGCAAGCGAAGTAAGTCTTGACCGTGTTCTGTTCCTATGCGGAACTATGGGCATAGGCGGCAACGCTGCGGCGAGAAATGAAGCCTATAACGAGAAACCCGATATGTTCGACAACGTAAGAGCGCCTTACTATATGGGTCAGAAGGACTTCTACGACCTTGATACCGTGAACCAGGACTTCTACGTTTCGTTCTCCCGCATGAATTATCTGCTCATTTACCTTGCGGGCGCGGCTATCATCGTCAATATGGCGATAATCATAGTGAACTGCATAGTGCGCATATTCAATCTTTTGTTCCTGTACATCATAGCGCCCCCCGTTATCGCGGCTTCTCCCCTTGACGACGGCGGCAAGCTCAAGCAGTGGCTCACGGCGTTCATCGTGCAGGCTTTCTCGGTATTCGCAACGGTCATCTCCATGAGGATATTCCTCATATTCATACCTATCGTAATGAAGCCCAACTTCCAGCTGGTGGATAACATAGTTATCAGCACCATAGGCAAGCTGGTGATGATATGGGCGGGAACTGTCGCCATCGAAAAAGCGAACGGACTGCTCACGGGTATACTTGCGGACAACGCCGGCTGGCAGTCCATAATGGCAGGCAGCACGGCTCAGGACGTCAAGGGCAGCATGGTCGGAAGTCTTGCATCGAAGGCAACGAGCGCCATCGAGAGACTTCCCTTACAGGCTGCTTCCTTTGCGGGAAGCAAGGCATGGGGGATCACAAAGGCTATCGGAGGCGGCGCGCTCTCGGTGGCGTCGCTACCGTTCAAGCCGATCACGGGTGCTGTATCGCACGGCATATCGCGTGTAGGCGCGGCTTACGGAAATTTGCAGGACAGTCTGTCCAATACGCTCGTAGAGTCGCCCGAGTATAAGGACAAGAAGGCGCAGGCGCAGGACAGGCAGGAGCAATCCGAGCTGAACAGGCTTCAAAAGCAGAAGCTGATGCAGGATATGAACCCGCCTCCTCCGCAGAATCAGAATAAGTTGGGCGAGGGAGGAAACGGCGGCAATAACGGCAGCGGCGGCAGTACGGGCAGCAATGGCGGCAGTAACGGCAGCGGAAATAATAATCTGCCGGGTAATCAGGGCGCTATTGGCAGCGGCAGCGGCGGGGAGGACTATTTCTCCAAGCCCGGCGCTCCCTCGAACGGCGGAGACATCGGAGACTACTTCTCCAAGCCCGGCGCTCCTTCGGACGGCGGCGATGACGGCTTCTCCAAGCCCGTATCCGACTCAGACGCTCCGCCTCTTCCCTCAAGTCAGGGATATCTGGCAGGCGGCGAAAACGGCGGCGAGGTCGGTAAGGCTGACGGCAACGTTAAGGGCGGCGAAGGCGCTCCCTCCAAGAGCGGCAGTTCCGCTTCGACAGACCCAAGCGATATCGCTGTGAACGCTTTCCGTGAGGTAAGGAGAAGAAATCAACAGAACGTCGGGTCAAATCTCCCCGAAAGTCAGAGCAGACAGGCTTCCCGCAGGAGCAGGATGAGTGAAGGCTCGGCGGCAAGGGGGCAGTCAAGGAGATCCGCTTCAGCTGTGAGCAATAACAGCAATATTGCGGCGAATGCTTCCCGCAGTGTGAACGCATCGAGACCGCAGAGCGGAAATGCAGGGACAGGACAAGTTTCATCTCAGTCTCCTGCAAAGAGCGGCGCAGCGGGCGCGGGCGCAGCAGCAGGATCGGGCGCGGCACATAGCAGTTCGGTTCAGCAGAGCGGCGGCGAAAAGAGCTTCACCAATGACGGAAGCGGCGGAAGAGACAGCGTAAGAGAACAGCAGCGCGGCGGCGGAGTTTCGAGCTCGCAGCAGTCCTCTCGTGATAGCTCGCAGCCGAAGGCGGGAGAAGTCTTCTACGCACAGCAGCTCTCGGAGCTGAGAAACAAAGGCGGATCGGTGCAGCAGACCTCGCAGAGCGGTTTGGCACAGAGCGGTTCGACCGATCGCGTAAGCAGCACCTCTACCGAAACACGGCGGTCGAGCAGCACAGTCACACAGCAGAACAACACAGGGCTCGGCAGCAGCATGGGCAGTTCCGCGAACACGGGCAGCCCCGCGACTACGACAACTACCTTTAGCGGCGGGTCGGGCAGTGCGGGCGGTTCGGGCGGCGTGAACAGCGGAAATACTTCGCAGAGCGGCAGCCGACGCGGAAGCTCTGCGGGCACCTCCGCAGCACCATCGGGCAACAATTTGCGCACGAGGAACAGCGCTTCGGGCGGCAGACTGCCGAATCAGGAAGATCCTTCACAGGCTAACAGGGGGGGCAGCAGAAATATAGCCCCGCCTCCCGATAGAGATAAAAAAAATTGACCGCGCGGCAAGGCGGTCGGAAAGGATAGCAGGATATGAGACTCATACCCGGAAGAACCAAAGTTAAAATTGAATTATTCCGCGGTATCACTCTCGGAGATGTGATAGTAGGCGCCGTTACGCTGGGACTTATCACGCTTATTATCCTGTCCTCCTTCCCCGCAAGGCTGTATATCGGCGCAGCGGTTTTTGGACTGGGTACACTTCTTGTACTAAGGATAGATACCCAGCCCAATTACAGGCTGCTTCTTAATCTGTTGAAATACATCGCTTATCCGAAGCGATATACACGCGAGCATACAGATGAACAGCTGTTCGCCAAGTATGCAAAGCGCAGACCGACAGCCGAGGATAGCGCGGAATATGAGGAAGAACCCGAGGAATACCTCGTGGACTCCCTTATCGACAATATCAAACAACTGAAAAAGGAGAAGAAACAAAAGCACAAACCGACAGCGGTGAAGGATACGGTATCTTCCGAGCTTTCGGACGAGAAAACCGAAACGAAGAAGGGCAAAAAGCCTGAAAATACAGCCGCGAAAAAACAGAAAAAGCCTTCCTCGCCCGAGAAGTCCGAGTATATTGAGGACATTATTGCGTTTTCGGGTTTCGGGGATGGCTTTATCGAGTATCATGGGAAATACTACGGCACGGTCATCGAGATTGACCCTGTCGAATTTCGTTTTTTCAGCCAGTATCGCCGCGACGCTTCAATAGAGAACTGTCTCGGTAAGATCATTCGCTCTTTGAAGCTGAATTATGCCGCAAACATCGTCAAGATAGATCGTCCCATGATCTATGACAAGTATCTTGACAAGGAATATGACAGGCTCGATGAGCTTAAAGCCTCCTACGAGAAGGGCTTCCTGACCGAGGATGAGCTTCAGAGCCGTATAGAGATACAGTACGACCGCATAAACGCCATGCGGGACATATGCTTTGAGAGCAAGGTTATCCAGCCATTCTATTATCTGGTGCTTTTCAACTCCGACAAGAAGCAGCTGAATGTCGATACCGACTCGGCTATGACCGAAATGCGGCAGGGCGAGCTGACGGTGCGCCGCCTTTCCACGGACAAGGAACTGGCGGTTTTCCTCAAATACACCTACACCCTCGATTTCGACGAGCGCGACATAGACGATCTCGACCCCGACGATTATGCGGAGTGGGCTATGCCCGAAAGCCTGAGTTTCAACTACAGGAAAGTGGACATCAACAAGATAGTCACCCATCAGATGAGAGTAGTGGGATACCCGTCCGAGGTGGGCGACGCATGGCTCGCGGGCGTTATGTCGGTGCCTTCGACAAAGGTGGTCGTAAAGATCACCCCGATGGAAAGAACAAAGTCTATCCGCACGATAGACCGCTCTCTCGGAGAGCTTCGCGGACAGCTCATGACCACGGGCGTGGACTCCAAAAGACTGGAGCTTGAATCCCATATCGAGACCCTCGGTATGCTGCTCGTGACCTTGCAGCAGGACAATGAATCCCTGCTGGCGGTAAACATCTACATCAGTATGTACGATGTCATAAAGACCTCGGAGCTGGGGAATGACGATGCGGCGAGAAATTCCTCGTTCCCCGCCATCGCGGATATGAAAAAGACTGTCCGCAGGGTATGGCAGGAGACAGGTATGCGGCTCAATCAGATGGACTTCGGGCAGGTAGAAACTTTTATCGGCTCACAGGTATCGGGTTACGACCCGTTCTTCAAGGACGGCAGACCCATGCCCTCCAACACGATCGCGGGAATGTATCCGTGGATATTCGCTCATGTATCCGACGAGGGTGGAGTGCGTCTTGGTACGCAGGACGGCGTGCCCGTATTCATAGACTTCTTCCGCAGGGATTCCGAGCGCGTGAACTCCAACATGGTCATCATCGGTAAGTCTGGTTCGGGTAAATCCTACGGCACCAAGTCGCTCCTCACCAACATGGCTTCAGAGGACGCGAAGATATTCATTCTTGACCCCGAAAACGAGTACACCGAGCTTGCGCATACCCTTCACGGCAAGATAATAAACGTGGGCAACGCTTCGGCGGGAAGGCTCAATCCTTTCCACATCATCACGAACCTTGAGGACGACGAGGACATTGAGAGCACGGGAGACAGCTATTCGGCGCATTTGCAGTTCCTCGAAGAATTCTTCAAGCAGATACTTCCCGACGTTGACAAGGACGCCCTCGAATACCTCAATTCTATGGTCGAGCGTATGTACGCAAACTTCGGCATAACGCTGGAGACAGACCTTTCGACCCTTACGCCGAGGGATTATCCCATATTCGACGATCTCTACGATCTTGTCCTTGAGGATTTCCAGCGCACCAACAATGAGTATATCAGGAAGATACTCCAGGAGCTTATGAACTACGTGTCGAAGTTCGCCACGGGCGGCAGAAATGCCAACATCTGGAACGGACCCTCCTCGATAACCACCGAGGAGAACTTCACTGTGTTCAACTTCCAGTCCCTTCTTGCGAACCGCAACACAACTGTTGCGAACGCGCAGATGCTCCTTGTGCTGAAATACCTCGACAACGAGATCATCAAGAACCGCGACTACAACCGCAAATACGGGCTCAACCGCAAGATCATCGTTGCTATCGACGAGGCTCATGTATTTATTGACACCAAATTCCCCATAGCGCTGGATTTCATGTTCCAGCTGGCGAAGCGCATACGTAAGTACAACGGTATGCAGATCGTAATAACCCAGAATATCAAGGACTTCGTGGGCAGCGAGGACATCGCGAGGAAATCCACCGCGATCATCAATGCCTGTCAGTACAGCTTCATCTTCGGACTTGCGCCGAACGATATGGACGATCTCTGCAAGCTCTACGAGAAGGCAGGCGGCATAAACGAGGTCGAGCAGGATCAGATCGTGACCGCTCCGCGAGGAAGGGCGTTCACGGTCATGAGCCCGACCGCGCGTTCCACCTTCACGATAGAGGTCCCGCAGACTATGGTGGATATGTTCGAGAGCCCCGATTATCAGACCCACTATTTCGGCGGAGAAGAAGGCAGGCAGGTCTGGGAAAACTTCATCGCGGACAGCCGCGCCGAGCACGAAGCCAACATCGGCAACCGGATAAGCGGTTATGTCTACGTGGATCCCGAGGAGAGGGAGCAGCACTACAGCGAGGAGAGCGTAGTGACCTTCTCAGAGATCACAGCCGAGGAAGCCGACAGGCTGACGGAGGAACGTGCAGTCTTTGGCGAGGATCGCGTTTATGCAGAACCTCCGCAGTTTGAGGACACGGGAATGCACCCCGAGGACGATGACGGGGGTATTACTTTTGAGGAGATAGAAAGCGAGTCCGAACCCTTTGCGGAGGAACAGCCCGCGGAGGAGAGCGTTCTGTACGAGGACGAGCCGATCGCGGAGGAACCTGTTCGGTATGATGAGGAGCAGGCAGACGAGGAGCCCTATTATGAGTCCGAGCCACAGCCTGTTCAGCCCGCACCCGTTCGGCAGGAACAGAATCAGACTGTACAGCCCACACCGCAGGATCGGCAGTATGCGCCCATGTTCGACATGGGCGAGCTGATAAGGACTATCCGTGAGGAAGTACGGCGAGAGTTCGAGATACAGCGCAGCGCTCATATGGCGGAGCTTTCGGCGCTGGGGCTGGTGAAAGGGGTATCCCTTGAAAAGCCCGCCGCGCCGACCTATCCCGAGCAGGACTACGAGCCCGAGGAGGACATTGAGCCCGATCTCGGTAATTACGAGGACGAGGAATCCGAACCCGATTACAGTAATTATGAGGACGAGGAGCCCGAACCCGAGTACGACGAGGACGAGGAGCCCGAACCCGAGTACGACGAGGA
>CACZJT010000060.1 GCA_902781565.1 uncultured Ruminococcus sp. | reverse complement strand
TAAGGGCTCCTCGCCCTTAGGAATCCTCGCCAGCCTCGCGCGGCTGGACCCGCTGTCTGTGCTACAGAGAGCTTCTTCTTTTTATTTTACTTGCGGTCACTTTACACTTTCTAAATCATGCGGAGCGAAGCGACCGCATAATCGTCCGCGTCAGCGGACACCTTCAATTCCGCATTCCGCATTCCTAATTCCGAATTATTTATAGGCGGGGCTTTCGACCGCATAAACGTCGCTAATGCGAATTACTCATTCATAATTACTAATTGCAAAAGAAAGGCTCACAATGGAAAAAAAGAAATTCAATGTAACGGGCATGACCTGCGCGGCTTGTCAGGCTCATGTGGAAAAGGCTGTCAACGGCGTGGAGGGTGTCTGCGCCGTTAATGTCAATTTGCTCCAAAATTCCATGCAGGTCGAGTTCGACCCCTCCCTGACCGACGCCGCTGGGATAATCGCCGCCGTCGAAAGGTCGGGCTACGGGGCTTCGGAAAAGTCCTCGGACGGCAAGGCTCCCGCCGCCGATACCGCGGATACCGCCGCAAAGGAACTCTCCCGCCGCAAAAAAAGCCTTATCGCTTCGGTGTGCTTCCTCGTGCCGCTGTTCTATCTCTGCATGGGTCATATGATAGGGCTCCCCGTACCCCGAGTGTTCACGGGTCATGAGAATATGGTGGTGTTCGCGCTGACTCAGCTGCTCCTCACCGTTCCGATAATCGCGCTGAATTTTCACTACTTCCGAGGGGGCTTCAAAAGCCTGCTGAACCGCGCTCCAAACATGGACACCCTTATAGCCCTCGGAGCGTCCGCGGCTTTCGTCTACAGCGTTTACGGCACTTATATGATGGCGTGGCATACGGGTCACGGCGACCTCGAAGCCGCCCACGGCTATATGTCCGCGCTCTATTACGAATCCTGCGGAATGATACTGACCCTCATCACCGTCGGGAAATTCATGGAGGAACGCAGCAAGGGACGGACTACCGACGCCATAAAAAAACTCGTGAGCTTAGCCCCGAAAACAGCCGTGGTCGAGCGTGACGGCGCGGAGCTTACCGTTCCCGCCGAGAGCCTTGTCCCGGGGGATATCTTCATTCTCCGCGCGGGGGCTTCCGTGCCCTGCGACGCTACGGTCATAGAGGGGAGCTGTGCGGTAGACCAGTCCGCGCTTACGGGTGAGAGCATTCCCGCTGATAAGCAGGCGGGGGACAGGCTCATGAGCGCTTCTGTGACGGTGAGCGGCTTCGTTCGCTGCCGCTGTGACAAAGCCGAGAGCGAATCTACCCTCTCGCAGATGATAGCCCTCGTGGAGGACGCGGCGGCTTCCAAGGCTCCCGTGGCGCGGCTCGCCGACAGGATAAGCGGCGTGTTCGTCCCCGTGGTCATCTGCATTTCCCTTGTGTCTTTGGTGGCGTGGCTCATAGCGGGCAAGGAGCTTTCGTTTGCTATGAATATGGCTATCTCGGTACTCGTCATCTCCTGCCCCTGCGCTCTGGGACTTGCGACACCTACCGCCATAATGGTCGGTACGGGGCGCGGCGCACAGCTGGGCATACTCGTCAAGTCCGCCGAGAGCCTTGAAACGGCTCATTCGGTGGGGACGGTAGTCCTCGACAAAACAGGCACCTGCACCGAGGGCAAGCCCGCCGTTACGGGAATTATGACAGCGGAGGGCGTCACCGAGAGAGAGCTTTTAGCCCTCGTGTACCCGCCCGAGAAAAATTCCTCCCACCCCCTCGCGGCGGCGATAGTCGCCTACTGTGAGCAGGTCGGCACGCAGTCCGATACCTGCACCGACTACGCCGAGACAGAGGGCGGCGGCATATCGGCTGATGTGCGCGGGAAGAAAGTCCTCGTCGGCAACCGCCGCCTCATGGAGCGGGACGGCATAGATGTCACGGCACTTTCGGAAAGCGCCGACAAAGCCGCAGACAGGGGAGCGGTGGCGCTCTATGCGGCGGCGGACGGCAGGGCGCTGGGGCTTATCACCCTTGCAGACCCGATAAAGCCCACCTCCGCCGAAGCGATAAGCCGCTTTAAGGAAATGGGCGTGCGCACCGTCATGCTGACGGGGGACAATAAGCGCACCGCCGAAGCTGTCTGCGGGGAGCTGGGCATAGACGAGGTACGCGCGGAGCTTCTCCCCGCCGACAAGACCCGCGTTATCCGCGAGTTACAGCAGTCTGGTCAGAGGGTCGCTATGGTCGGCGACGGCGTGAACGACGCACCCTCCCTTGCGGCGGCTGATGTGGGGATAGCGGTAGGCGCGGGACAGGATATCGCGATAGAGTCCGCCGACATCGTGCTGATGAAAAGCGATCTGCGGGACGCGGCTTCGGCGCTCATGCTGGGGCGTGCTGTCATGCGGAGCATAAAGCAGAACCTCTTCTGGGCGCTCATATATAACTCCATAGGCATACCCCTTGCGGCGGGGCTTTTCTATCCCGTGTTCGGCTGGAAGCTCGACCCCATGTTCGGGGCTGCCGCCATGAGCATGAGCAGCTTCTGCGTTGTCACGAACGCCCTGCGGCTGAATCTTTTCGGGGCAAAGGAAAAGTCCGCCGACATTGCGGACGGCAGACTTACCATGAAGATAAAGGGCATGATGTGCGAAAAGTGCGCAGCCCACGTTTCGGAAGCCCTCAATTCCATAGAGGGCGTTTCGGCGGAGGTGTCCCTTGAAAACAACTGCGCCTATATCACCCTTGAGGGCGATATCCCCCGCGAACGGCTCACCGAAGCGGTGAGAAATGCGGGCTACAAGCCGAAGGGATTCAAGTAACTGCTTCCGAGTGCTTCTTTTCCCGCGCTGTCATCACAAGGCATATCACAGCTGTTATCATCGGGAAAGGTATCATAAGAAGCACCCCGACGGGCAGGTTGACCGAGGGGTCGTTCTTCGGCAGGTCGGCGGGAATGACTATCGAAAGCATGATATTGCAGAGGTCTACAGCCGAGTGACAGAGTGCAGCAGGGTATATAGAACCCGTCTTTTTCGTCAGCCATGTAAGGAATGTCCCGATGAATATACAGCTTATACACATGAGCGCGTAGTTTAGCCACGGGAACAGCGGAGTCTCCTTGCCGAAGTTCAGACCCATATCGAGGACTGGCTTGTGCCACATACCCCATATTATGCCCTGAACGATGAGCGCAGCCCCTTCGGGCATGAGCTTCTCGAGCTTCGGTGTAAGGTAGGCACGCCAGCCGTATTCCTCGCCGAAGCAGATGAACACCAGGTACACCGAAGCGCATATCGAAAAGGGAAGGGTTTTGAGCGCCGCCCGCGCGTTCTCGGAGCTTAGCTGTTCCGCGAGGTCGTAACGCCCGTAAAACCACGCCGCGCAGAGCGCCGCTCCGATAAGGTTCAGCAGTATGCCGAAACCCACGGCGTAAAGGTAGTACCGAAGTTTCCCTTTTAGCTCCAGCCCGAGGAGAAGGTCTTTCGCATCGCGGGGCTTGTCCTTTGTGATGATACGGGTGAGTATGGCGGCGGTGAGGGGAGTGAACATCACAAGGCTCGTCTGCTGTTCACCGGGCACAGCCGCGAACAAGCCGTAACACAGTCCGCAGGCTATGACAGTATAGAGAAGCACCCTCACGGCTTCGAGCTTTTTCTCACTTGTCATAATGCTCCGCCCCTTTCATGTAAAGTTTAACGCTTATCCTGTAGGACGCATAGAACATCGGGAGTGCAAGCACTCCTATCACCGTGAAAACGGTAAGCACCGTGTCGGTGGGGTCTTTCATGACGTTTGTTACCCACTCCCAGAACTTGTCGAGGGAGCCGAACATGGATATGTCCCCGAACAGCAGATACACGAACACCGCAAAGGCGGCGGCGACCAGCATTTTGGCTTTGATGTCAAGTCCCCGCTTCGTGCCGAAACGCACGATGAAGGGTATCTCTATCGAGCGCAGTATCAGCTGAACGCAGGTGGCGGCATAGATGATAGAGGTCACGGAGGTATATTTGGGGTATATCACGCCTTCGAGGTTGTCCCAGAAGATACACAGGGCGTTCACCGCGAATGTGCTTATCAGCACCGCAAGGTATTTCGAGCGCACCTGCCCCTCGACCTCTTTCGGCGTGGAGGCGATGAAGTACGCCCAGCGCCTGTTCTCGTCGGGCAGGAAAAGACTGCCCTGAACTGCCATACCGACAGCCGCGAACATCATAATGGGTATGACCATTCCCAGGTATATGAAGTTACCGTCCTCAAAATCGTCCTGTAAGGGGATAAGGATACCCATGAGGGGAAAGCCAAGCACCATTCCCCCAGCGAGCAGATTTTTTTTGTGAACGATAAGCTCCTTGAAGAGAAGTCCCTGCATTTCTCACGCCTCCTTTCGTTCGAGGGCTTTTGTCATAAGGAAGAAGAACAGCCCGAACACCGCCGCCGTAACGAAAGGCGCGGCGACCGCTAAAGTGCCGAGGAGCGACAGACCGTCCTGCTTTAATATCTCTAAGATATGATCGAGCTGTTCTTCCTCTATTTCCTCCCCGGTGGTAAGCCCGAGACCTTTAAGGTAGTTCATCATTCCGAGGGCCATGAGCGCTGCGGAGATCATAGAAAATGCAAAGTCGATAAGGCTCACAAAGCCTGCTTTTTTCAGCAGTATCATAGCGGTGGGCTGATAGCAGGATATCAGCGCATTTATACCGCCTATGACGAGTATCACCTGCGCCATCACGGTATCGGAGCCTATTCCGCAGACCGCCCCCAGCACCGCCCGTGCGAGGAACGAGAGCAGCAGAGCCGTACACCACAGCATGAGCTTCAGTCCGTAGATATGTGCCGACTGTTCGGCGGCGGTCATGGGTATGGTCTTGGCGAAGATGTTCCAGCGGCACTTTATGTCCGAGATCATGACCGTTATCCCGAGGGGAAGCACAAATGCGATGACAGAGCAGAGACCCGTTCCGAGGCAGTAGACAGCAAGGTTCACATTTGTGCGTTCATTGTCATCTTTGAGCAGGCTTGCGAGATTGCCGCAGCTCATGCTCAGCCGCACGAGGGATATCATGAGCAGTATGACAAAAAAGCTGCCGACGGTGCTGATAAGGCTCTTGCGGTCGAGGTAGAGCAGGCGGAAGATATAGCCCTTACGTAAACGCATCACGACCACTCCTTTGCGGTACGGTTGACATAGTACATCATTATCTCATCGAGGGCGGCGGGGTCGGCGGCGATATCGGGGTGAGCGGCTTTCGCGGCGGAGATATCCGACACCATTACCGAAGCCCCGAAATCGCTGATACGGGCGCTCACATATTCCGAGGGGTCGAGGGCGGCGAACTGAGCCTTTGTACAGCGGAGCAGTCCGTGGCTAAAGAGAATATCGTCCTTATAGCCCGTGAGGAGTATCTTTCCGTTGTCGATGAATGTCACGCTGTCGGCGATCTTTTCGAGGTCGCTTGTTATATGCGAGGACATGAGTATGGAGCGGGAATCGTCCTGCAAGTATTCGAGGAAGATGTCGAGTATCTCGTTTCTCACCACGGGGTCGAGCCCCGTGGTCGCCTCGTCCATTATGAGCAGCTTTGCATTATGGGAGAGGGCGATAGCTATTTGCAGTTTCATCTTCATGCCCTTTGAGAACTGACCAGTTGGCTTTTTTCGGGGGAGGTTAAAGCGGTCGAGGTAGGCGAAATACGTCCCGCTGTCCCAGCCCTTATAGATATCGCGCATGATGATATTGATGTGGTTAGCGTTAAGCTCCTCATGAAGGGGAAGCTCATCGAACACGGCGGAGATATCCTCTCTGACCGCCTGCATATTTTTCTTGTCGGAGGTATCGAGCCCGAGCATTTTAATGCTCCCGCCGTCGTGTCCGATAATGCCGAGCAGGGAATTTATGGTGGTGGTCTTTCCCGCGCCGTTTTGCCCGATGAAGCCCATAATGCTCCCGCGGGGCAGGGAGAAGCTGATGTTATCGAGAGTGAAGCCGTCGTAATGTTTGGTAAGTCCGTTTACCTCGATGGCGTTTTCGTAGTCATTCATAGTGATCCCTCCGAAAAAAATAGTGCAAATAAAAGACGACATAAGAGAAGATGTTGAAAAACGAAGGATAAAGACGACCCCACGGAGAAATTGCGTTAGCAAAAAAGCGCGTTGGTGGCGCCGGACCCGTCTTTTTTGCTAACGCAGTATCTCCGTTTCAGATGTCTTTTACCCTCTTTTTGGGCAATTTCTCCGTTTCAGATGTTTTACTCTTTTTTGCTTTTATACTCATTGCTCCATGATAAGTTCGAGCATCTCTTTCAGCTCCCTTATCGTCAGCCCCGCAAGTGCCGCTTTCTCACACGCCTTAGCAAGATATTCCTCCGTCTGCCGCAGGTTCTCCTCCCGCACAAGCTCCGCATTCTGCGCCTTCACAAAACTGCCCTTGCCCGTGAAGGACTCTATGAAGCCCTCACGCTCCAGCTCCTCATACGCTCGCTTCGTCGTGATAAGGCTGATATGGAGCTGTAACGCCAGCCCCCGCATGGACGGCAGAGGATCGCCCTCTTTCAGCCTGCCGTCAAGTATCTGCGCCTTGATCTGCGAACAGATCTGCGCATAGATCGGTTCATTCGATGAATTGCTGATTATCAGATCCATTTAAGATGCACCTCAATGTATATATACGATATACACATTATACACGATATACACACTTCTGTCAATAGCTTCCATAGGCGGTGAATGTAAATTTTCCGTGAACGTACCTTGCGTGCATATAAAATTGCCGCGAACCCTTGATATTTTGTAAGAGTTATGCTATAATTAGCTTAGTTGACAAGTCAATCAACGAGATGATAGTGTCATTGTAAGGAAAGGAAAACCAATGAGCTTTGTTCAGTTTAAAAACGTCAGAAAGGTTTACAAGACGGGCGAGATAGAGATACAGGCTCTCTCGGACGTCAATTTCGAGATCGAAAAGGGCGAGTTCTGCGTTATCGTCGGGGCTTCGGGCGCAGGCAAGACCACCATACTCAATATCCTCGGCGGAATGGATACCCTCACCTCGGGAAGCGCCATGCTCGACGGGCAGGAGATATCCCGCTTCAACAAGAAGCAGCTCACCGCCTACAGGCGCTATGACGTGGGCTTCGTGTTCCAGTTCTACAACCTCGTGCAGAACCTCACCGCCCTCGAAAATGTTGAGCTTGCGGCGCAGATATGCCGCGACCCCCTCGACGCCGAAACTGTTCTCAGACAGGTGGGGCTCGCCGAGAGGATACGGAATTTCCCTGCTCAGCTCTCGGGCGGTGAGCAGCAGCGTGTGGCTATCGCCCGCGCCCTCGCAAAGAACCCGAAGCTCCTGCTCTGCGACGAGCCCACGGGCGCTCTCGACTACAACACGGGCAAGGCGGTTTTGAAGCTCCTACAGGACACCTGCCGCGAGAAGGGCATGACCGTCGTGGTCATCACCCACAATTCGGCGCTTGCGGCTATGGCTGACAGGATAATCACCGTCCGCAGCGGGACGGTGGAGGATATGCGCCTCAACCACAACATCATGAACGTAGAAGACCTCGAATGGTAAACATAATGGTGGATATATGAGATCAAAGATGAAGGCGACCGCCCTGCGGGAGATCAAAGGCTCCTTCGGGCGGTTCGCGGCGATACTTTCTATCATAGCCCTGGGCGTGGGATTTTTCTCGGGTGTAAGGATAACCACCCCCGCCATGATAGACACCCTCGGGGGCTTCCTGAAAGACCACGAGTTCTATGACTACAGGCTCGTGTCCTCGGTGGGGTGGGACGATAAGGACGTAAAGGCTTTCGCCGATGAGGACGATGTCCGTTTTGCCGAGGGCTCGAACAGCTATGACGTGCAGTTCATACGCGACGAGGACAACGAAAAGAAAGTCATAGACGACGCGGACAAGTTCGTTTTGAAGGTACACTCCCTGCCAAAAAAAGTCAATACCGTTGATCTCAGGTCGGGAAGGCTGCCCAAGCACGCGGGGGAATGCGTCACAGACGCTTCCGCGGGGCTGGAGATAGGCGACAGGATACTCCTGACCGACGGCAACGAGGAGGACACCGTAGATATATTGGCGTTCGAGGAGCTGAGAGTGGTCGGGACGGTGTATTCGCCCCTTTACATACACTGGGAACGGGGCAATACCTCGATCGGCAGCGGCAATCTTTCGGGCTTCGCCTACGTGCTGCCCGAGGACTTCGATACCGATGTGTACTCGGAGATATACGTGAAGCTCGACAACGATGATACGATATACTCGGACGATTACAAGGACTTCATGGACAGTCACAAGGCGCTCTGGGAGGTCATAGCCGAGGAGCAGGCGGAGATACGCTGCGAGAGGGTACGTACCGACGCGGAAAAGGAGATAGAGGACGGCAGAGATGAGCTTAAAAAAGCCCGCGATGAGGGCGAGAAGAAGCTCGAGGAAGCCGAGGATAAACTGATCGACGCGAAGGAAGAGCTTGACGATGCCAAGAAAGAGCTCGACGACGCGGAGAAGGAGATCAGGAAGAACGAAAAGAAGCTGAAAAAGGCGAAGAAGGAGCTTGACGACGGCGAGGAACAGCTTGCGGAGGGCAAGGAGCAGCTGGACAGTGCGAAGAAGCAGCTCTCGCAGAGCGGGACGCAGCTCGACGCGGCGAAAACTCAGCTCGATAACGCACAGGCACAGCTGAATATCGGCAGACAGCAGATAGATGCGGCTACCCTGGCGCTTGATGCCTCGAAGCAGCAGCTTGATAGCGCGGGAAAACAGATAGCCGACGGCGAGGCACAGCTCACCGACGGCGAGAACAAGCTCGCAGAGGGAGAAAAGCAGATAGCGGACGGTGAAGCGCAGATCGCCGACGGAGAGAAGCAGCTTGCCGATGCAGAAAAGCAGATAGCCGACGGAGAGAAGCAGCTTGCCGAGGGCGAAAAGCAGATCGCCGACAGCGAGAAGCAGATAGCGGACGGCGAACAGCAGCTTGCCGATGCGGAGCAGGAGTACATTGACAAGGTGTATGATGCCCTCGATGAGGTGCTGTGGATGCTGGACGCAGATCAGAAGGCGGAGCTGCTGTCCAATTCGCTCACGACCCCCGAGGAGGTCGTGACGGCGGTGTTCGGCTACCTGACCTCCTCGCAGCAGACACAGCTTGTCGAAGCGAAGCAGAAGATCGCCGAGGGAAAACTGACCCTTGAAAAGAGCCGCGCCGAGCTTGAAGCGGGTAAGAAGGAGGTCGCCGAGAACAAGAAGCTCATCGAGGAAAAGAAGAAGGAGCTTGAAGCGGGCAAAAAGGAGCTTGAAGCGAACAAGAAGCTCTTAGAGGAAAAACGTGCCGAGTTCGAGGCGGGCAAGGAACAGTATCAGCAGGGGCTGTCACAGTATAATGACGGTCTTGAAACATACCGCAGCAGCGTGACGCAGTACACCGACGGGCTCACACAGTACGGCGACGGGATCACGCAGTACAACAACGGAAAGTTTGAGTACGATCAGGGCTTGAAGCAGTACAACGAGGGCAAGGAGCAGTACGAGGAGAACAAGAAGCTGCTCGAGGAAGCAAAGAAACAGTACGAGGAGGGCAAGGCTGCCCTCAAAGAAGGCAAGAAGCAGTTCGAGGACGGAAAGAAAAAGTACGAGGAGGGTCTTGCGGAGTACCGCAGCGGACTTAACGAGTACAACAGCGGACGAATGGAGCTGGATAAACAGATAGCAAATGCCGAGAGGGAGCTTGCGGACGGTGAGAAGGAGCTCGATGATATCGAGGACGCGGAGGGCTTCCTGCTCGACCGCAGCACCAACGTGGGCTACGCCTGCTTCGAGAACGACTCTGAGATCGTGGCGCAGGTGTCGAGGGTGTTCCCCGTGTTCTTCGTGCTGGTGGCAGCCCTCGTCTGCATGACCACCATGAGCCGCATGGTCGAGGAGCAGCGCACACAGATCGGTATGTTCAAGGCGCTGGGCTACTCGAACGCCGCCATTATGGGCAAGTTCATGTTCTACGCGGGGAGCGCCGCAGTCATCGGCTGCATCGCGGGCTACATCGCGGGAATCATAGCGTTCCCGTACATCATATGGATGAGCTATACCCTCATGTACTTAAAGCTCCCCATAAGCATTATATTCGATCCGTCACTGGCGCTGATGGCGCTTGCGGCGTCGCTGCTCTGCTCGGTGGGAATGACGTGGGTATCCTGCCGCCACGAGCTTGACGAAACGGCTGCGGAGCTTATGCGCCCGAAGGCGCCCAAGGCGGGCAAGAGGGTGTTCCTCGAAAGGATAACCTTCATCTGGAAGCACATGAAGTTTCTCCACAAGGTATCGGTGAGGAACATATTCCGCTACAAGCGCAGGCTGTTCATGATGATAGTCGGCATAAGCGGCTGTACGGCGCTGCTGCTGACGGGCTTCGGCGTCAAGGACTCGGTGGGCGGTTTCGGAGATGTGCAGTATGATGAGATATTCGTAGCCGACGGCGATGTTCATTTCTCTTCCGAGGATAACGGCGAGCCCTCGGCGAAGCTGACCAAGGCTCTCGAAAGCAACACGAGCGCCTACAAGCTGATGTATAACTCGGCGTGGGATATGCTCTACGGCAAGGAGGAAGAAAAGGTCAAGGCGGTGGACGTGATAGCTCCCGAGGATTTTGAGGGAATGGATAAGTTCTTCCGCTTCGTGACCAATGACGGCACCGAAACGGTAGCCCCTCCCGAAAAGGACGAGGCGATAATCAGCACCAGCCTCCGCGACCGCTACGGAGTTAAGATCGGCGATGAGCTTACCCTGCGGGAGCTTCATCTGTACGTTACGGGCGTGTTCGACAACCACGTTTACAACTACGTTTTCACGAACAAGCAAACGGTCGAAGATCAGCTTGACGAGAGCGTGGACTTCAACTACGCCTTTGTGAACTTCCCCGAGGGCGTAAAGGAGAGCGAAGCCGCCGCGGGCATCTCTCAGAACAAGAACGTCCGCAATGTTTCCGTAAGCTCCGAGGTGCGCGAGCGCATGAACAACACGATGGGGAGCCTTGATTACGTGGTGCTGCTCATAATCATCTGCGCGGCGGGGCTTGCGTTCATCGTCATTTACAACCTGACGAACATCAACATCACCGAGCGCCTGCGGGAGATCGCCACGATCAAGGTACTGGGCTTCTTCCGCCGCGAGACCTCGGCATACGTGCTGCGCGAGAACGTGGCGCTGACCGCCGCGGGCATAGCGGTGGGGCTGGTGCTCGGGATATTCCTGCACCGCTTCGTTATGGCGCAGATAGTCGTCGATCAGGTGTCCTTCAAGACGCGCATACTGCCGATAAGCTATCTGTACAGCGTGGTGCTGACATTCCTGTTCAATTTCATAGTGAACATCTTCATGGAGATAAAGCTCGACCGCATAAACATGGCGGAATCGCTGAAATCCGTGGACTAAAACAAAGGGTCGGGAATTTGTCCCGACCCTTTTCGTCATATCATTTCGCCAGCGCCTTACGGAGCTTGCGGATAAGGTTCTCGCCCGCGATACCGTTCTCCGCGAAGCCGAATCCGCGCAGAAGATCGTTTGTCGCCTTTTCGGTGCCCTCCCCGAAGGAGCGGTTGTCGTCCACGGTCTGAGAGATCAGCCCCTTTTTCTTCGCAAGGATAAGCAGCTGCTTGTAAGCCAGTACCCCGAGTGACTTGTCGCCCCTCGCAAAGCCCGCAGTGTCAAGGACTTTCACGGTGCTTTCGGGCTTTTTGAACCCGTTCCTCCCCGCCGCCTTGATGAGCTTCGGGTAGTCCTCGTAGCAGATGTCGGTGTCAACGTCCCCCGAAATGCCCGAAAATCTGCCTGTCGAGCTGTTCTGCCACATTCCGACAGCTCCCGACCAGTTCAGCTTCGAGCCGTACTCCGCGAGCCACAGCGCGTATTTACCGCAGACCTCGGCGGTGAGATAGCTCTGTGCGGGTGAGCGGCTGATGTAGATACCCGCGAAATATCCCGCCTGTTCGAGGGCGTTGCAGAACGCCGCCGCTATCGCCGAGACCGTGTTCCGACCCAGCGCCCCGAGACCTTCTTCAAGGTCGTAGTAGATCGGATATTCAAACGTCTTGCCTGCGATGACCTCCATGCAAGCCCGCGCTTCCGCGAGGGCGTCTGCGGCGGTCTTGGCGTAGCTGTACCAGTACACGCCCACGGGTATGCCGTACTTTTTGCACTCGGCGTAACTCCGCTCGAACTGAGCGTCCTTCTGCGAAGCATAGCGCCCGAAGCCCGCCTGCAAGATCACGAAATCCACCTCGTTTTTCAGCCGCCCGAAGTCGGGAGTGCCCTGATAACGCGAGATGTCAATGCCTTTTGTAGCCATTCGTTATTCCTCCTTCCGTCCCGTCTGCGTTCCGAAATAGAACGCTATGACGACCGTAAAAATGTTCATGAACTGTTCCCCCGAAACGACCTCCCGCCACGCCAGCCCGCAGAAAACAGCGGTCAGAGCGAGGGTCACGAGGGATTTGACTTTAAGAAGTGCCGCTATTCTTTGCTTTAAGCTCATGCATTTCACGCTCCAGTGTTTTGACCCGCTCTTCGAGAACGGGCATTCTCCGCGCGTAATTGTTGTGCTCCCGAACCTCGGCTATGAGGTTGTCGAGCTTCGTGTCCGTGACCGCCTGCACCGTTTCGAGCCGATGTGTCATTTCCCGATTGGCTGCGCGGGTGTTGATGATGACCGTCACTATCGCCACGAGCCCCGATATTATACTGATTATTATGCTTGTATCCACACTATCACCTCAATCCCCGAGGGCGATGATGCCGTTGTAAAAATAC
>CACZJT010000059.1 GCA_902781565.1 uncultured Ruminococcus sp. | reverse complement strand
ATTGACGACGAGTGATGAGCCGTCAGTGCCGAGATTTGTCTGCTGTTCTTTTAGGGATTAGTATTATATAGGGTCGTTTCGGAAGGAATAATGCATAATTTGATACACTGCCCCGAATGTAAGCAGTGTTCAGGCGTCGGTCAGTTTATTTACCTCGCCGAGCCTCGGCGGGTCGAGCTGGCTCGGATAGCGTGACACCGCCACCGCTGCACAGGCGCTCGCGAACCGCACCGTTTCTTCGTCGCTCATACCCTTAGCAAGGGCGTAGGTACAGCCCGCCTTGAAGGTATCTCCCGCGCCGAGGGTGCTTGCCACATCGACCCTGAAGGGCTTGAACTTCCCGACAGGCTCGCCCCGCCTGCCGAAGAAAAACTCACCGCTGCCGTTTGTGATGACAGTCAGCCCGTCTGACCTTTCGGCGTAGAGCGGGAACATTTCTCTGCGTGTAACCTCACCGTAGTGCATTTTAAGGGCTTCCCCCGAAATGACCGTCACCGCGGCGTGCCTGTGGATATAGCTGTCATACTTGCAGTCTATGGTTACGTAGGGCTTGCCGTGACGGACGCAAAGCTCCGCACAGCGCTCCGAATCCTCCCCGAAGCAGTCATCAATGGCAGCCGCTTCGCACCAAAGCACATCGCTTTCCTTCGGCTCGTTCCAGTGCTTTTTGCCGCCGTTGTAACAGTCCCCGAAGAAATGCCCGAACCTCCCGAAGGGTGTGCGGGTATCGCCCGAGATAAGTATGTAGTCCTCCAAGCCCTCAAAGCTCCCGTCGAAGGTCAGTGAGCCGAGATCGACGCTTTTGTTCCCGTAGAACTCACGGGTAAGCTCCGCCATGCTCCTGCCGATATGGGTACCGTCTATCCTAACATCTGCCCCGAGAGATGAGAGCACGGTCGCGCAGGTACCCGTTTCGCCGCCGATGAAGCGGGCGCTCTGTTCTATCTCGGTGTATTCATCGGGTCTCGGGAAATCGTTTATCTTGAAGCTGTTCGAGGCACATATCATGCCGTAGAGATATATTTTCATAGTCCTGTCCTCCTTATACTAATTCCTAAAAGGTTAGTATAACAATATACCACAAAGAAGTCAGCCGCGCCCGATTTTTTGTGCTCACTTTTTCGGGGTAACGGCAGCATGAATAAAACTGCGGTCTGTTTTCTTTTGCTATCTATTATAGCCGAATACAGCTCAATTGTCAAGTATTTTCGGGAAAGACCTACGAAAATCAATTTTGAACCATTTATTGGAAAGCGTGTAGGGGCGCACCTACATAATACATAAATATCACAGGTCAATTTTTAAAAATTGATTTCCGTATGAAAGACCCATGTAGATCAATAAGACCGCACAAAGCCTTTGCGGGGTCTTTGTGCGGTCTGTGTCACTGCCTGTCTGCTGTCAGTTTATGCCTTGTAGGGATTCTCGCCGTAATAGCGTATGCCTGCGGGTCTGTTGAACTCGCGGTCGGTCACGCCCAGGTAATTCAGCACGTCGAACAGCGCCCTGCCGTGATGTCCGAATACCACGGAGCCGTGGTGCGGATAGCCTTTTTCGATCAGGACGTAGCGGTAGAACCTCGCCATTTCCTTGATGGCGAAAATGCCTATAGTACCGAATGAACGTGTCGCAACGGGAAGCACCTCGCCCTCCGCGGCGTAGGCACGAAGTTCCGCGTCGGCGGTGGATTGCAGACGGAAGAAGGTGATCTCGCCTGCCTTGATGTCGCCTTCGAGGGTGCCGCGGGTGATGTCGGGTTCCTTGTCGGGCTCCAGTCCGCGGTGCATGATCTTCTGATACTTCATCACGGGGCTGTTCATGATGGAACATGAGCCGTTGCCGCAGTGGAAGCCCATGAAGGTATCGCGCTGAGTGTAGTCGAACCTGCCCGCGATGTCATCGCGGTAGATGTCCCCGGGGACTGTGTTGTTGATGTCGAGCAGGGTCACGATCTCATCGGAAACGCACTCGCCGATGTATTCGCTCAGAACGCCGTAGATGTCCACCTCGCAGGAAACGGGTATGCCCCTCGCACCGAGCCTGCCGTTCACGTAGCAGGGCACGAAGCCGAACTGGGTCTGGAATGAGGGCCAGCACTTGTTCGCAAACGCCACGAAGCTGCGCTCGCCCTTGTGCTCCTCAGCCCAGTCGGTGAGGGTAAGCTCATACTGCGCCAGCTTGGGGAGTATGCCCGGCATTTTGTTGCCGCCGCCCAGCTCCGCGGTCATCTCTTCAACGAGGGCGGGGATACGCGGGTCGTCCTTGTGCTCGTTGAAAGCCGCAAAGAGGTCAAGCTCCGAATTTTCCTCGATCTCCACTCCGAGATCGTAAAGTCTTGCGATAGGCGCGTTGCAGGCGAGAAAATCCTGCGGACGGGGACCGAAGCTGATGATCTTCAGGTTCTTCAGCCCGACAACGGCGCGGGCAACGGGCAGGAAGTCGTGTATCATGTCCGCCACCTCGGGAGCTGTCCCGACGGGATATTCGGGTATGTAAGCCTTTATACCGCGGAGCTTCAGGTTGTAGCTCGCGTTTAGCATACCGCAGTAGGCGTCGCCGCGGTTGTCGCCGAGCTCGCTGCCGCAGTCGTCCTCGGCGGCTGCCACGAACATGGCGGGACCGTCGAAATACTTGGCGAGGAGCGTTTCGGGAGTCTCGGGACCGAAGTTGCCGAGATAGACCACAAGTGCATTGCAGCCCGCGGCGTTAAGCTCTCCGAGAGCCTTCCTCATGTCGCGCTCGTTCTCGATGACGGTGGGACATTCAAAGAAGTCCTCCGCGCCGTACTTCTCGCCGTAAGCCCTGACGACGGCTTTGAGCCTGTTCTCCGAAAGGCTCATGGGGAAGCAGTCGCGGGAAACGGCGGCGATACCGAGCTTGATGTTCGGTGTGTTGCTGAATCGTTTGCTCATAGTTTTATACCTCCGATTTATAATTGTCACGGTATGTTATCTGCGCCATTTATAAAAAAGCAGACAACAGAAATAATGCTCGCATATATCATCTGTCATCTGCTATTTTCGGCTCGTATACTCGGATTTATGCTGAAAACAAATCATGTGCGAAGATCGGAACAGATCCGAGTATATGTATAGTTTATTGCGGATCGGCTGTCTTGTCGCCGACAGACCAGTAATCACATATTTTTCCGCCCGAAGCGATGGTATTCTCCCTGTATAATCTGCCGTGCTGATATGCAAACATGATCTTGTCGGTCTCGCAAAGGGGTCTCATGATCTCCCCGAGTCCCTTGCCCGTAAGATAGGAGCATATGGGGCAGACCGAGAAGTAATAGTAACTGCCGTCACGGTGCTTGCCCTCGTCAAAATGTACCTTCCAGGTGGTCGGATATCTCTTTCCGTTTCCCGCATTGTACCACTTCTCGTACTTTTTCATATCCTTATACCACTTGTCGGGCGTCTTATTGAGATCGGTAAGTGCAAAGAAGGGTCTGACTGTTTTCAACACATCTGCCATCACAAGCGCAATATCGTCGGGGGACAGCTTTTTACCCGTCCCGAGCCACGCGCCTACAAAAACATACGCAAAGTAAGCGTTTGAAGCCATAGGATTCCCCTTGCCGAGCTCGGGTGCTTCACGGACGAGGTCGCGGTACCGTTTCCTGCCCTTCACTATGGCTCTGACTGCCATTTCTTTTCCGAAGCGCTTTTTTATGCTGCTCTTTATCATCGGAGCAAACAGCGTCCAGTAAAGACCGTTTTGTTTCATTGATGTATCTCTCCTTGAGCACTAACAAAGTCCTGCATGACCTTGTTCCCGCTTCCGTCCATGAGCTTCGCCGGAGCTGTCATGACGCCCTTGTGCGCTTTCCTCTGAAGGGCTTGATGTTCACCTTGAACTGCTCGCCGCAGGCGGGACAGCGGGTAGAGTGAGTGCCGCTCACTCTCGGCAGGCGGAGCATTTTCTTGCAGCCGGGGCACTTCTTGAAGTAGTAGTCCTCGCTTTGCTCCCTCATGCGCCTGCTCCTGGCGGCTCTTGCGCGGAGCTTGTTTACTGCGGTCATGAAGATCTCGTTCTCGCGGCGGCGCTTTTCGATGTTTCGGGAAAGTGACCGCAGCACCGTCAGTACGAACACCGCAAGGCTCAGAATATGCAGCGTCCAGCTGTGGAAAAAGATGTTCAGGAACACGAGCGCCAGATACACCGCCGTCATGAAATAAAACAGCCCGTCCGCGCCGTAGCGCCCCTGCATGAAGCGAAGGAGCTTGTCCCTTAAACCGTTGCTTCCGTTCATTAAAACGCCCTCTTTACACTATACCCGAGCGGGCTCACTGACCCTGCTTCGCGGCATATTCCTCCTGGCGGTCGTATACTTCCTGTACCGTATAGCGCTTAACTGCCTTCTCGTTCACAACGATGGAGCAAGCCTCTATCCAGCCCTTTACCAGTCCGTCGAACTCGTCGTCCTTCATCTTGTGGATAAGATCCTCATGATGATCGGTGACGTAATCCGTCCTCTCGGAAACGTCCGCTCTTACGAATATGTAGTAGTTATTATCATTCTCGTAGCTCTTAGCCTTGCCGACCTCGGCGTTCTTGATCTCGGTCAGGAGCGCGGCGTAGTTCTCGTCGTAGTAGTCATAGTTCGCGTCGGTGCTTTCGGTGAAGTTTATTACAGTCTCGTTGGCGTAAGGATCGGGTTCTTCCTCCTCCTCGGCGGTGAGGGCTTCTCCGTCAGGGGTCTCCTCGGCGGCGCTGTCGTCGGCAGTCTCCTCCGCAGTGCTCTCTGTGCCGTCGGTTTCCTCGGTCGCTTCCTCGGCAGCGCTCTCTGCTTCCGAACTGTCCTCTGCGGTCGTTTTCTCCGCAGCACTCTCGGCGGCTTCCGCCTCCGAAGTCTCCACGGCACTCTCCTCCGCCTCGACGGTCTCCTCGGCAGCAGATTCCTCCGCGCCCGCTTCGGCAGCGGATACCTCTCCCTCGACTACGCTCTCGGCGCTCTCCTCTGCGGGAGCTTCCTCGGGAGCGGCAGTCGTTTCGGCGGCTTCCTCGGTCTCAGCAGCACTTTCCTCTGCGGCAGGCTCCTCGGCGGCGCTCTCGTCGGTGACAACGTTAAGGTCGTCCCCCGATATGTCTGCTGTGCCGTCGGTGCCTTCGGCGCTCTCGGACTCCTCGGCAGCCTTTGCTTCTTTATAATCGTTGTACTTCGTGATGATCTCGTCAAAGCCTGCAAAATCAAGGCTCTCCGCGTCGGCGATATAGTCTTCCCAGAGAGTTTTCAGCTCCTCGTTCTCGGTCTTGGCGGCTTTCTCGTCCTCGTTGGTGCTCTTGGGGATAGTCACCAGCTTATAGCGGATATAGTTGTCCGCAACGAACTTGTTCACATCATCGTCCGAAACAGGCTCCGTGCCGCCCTCCATGTAGTAGTGGTCGAATATAGCTTCCTTCTTGTAGGTATGTTCGTAGCACATTTTCAGCGACTCACGGCTTACGCCTTCGAGCTTGTAGAAATCCTCCTGTGAGCTCCATGCCGAGGATACGCTGTCCTCGATCTGCTGTACATCGTCCTCGGAAAGTGTGAGCCCCAGCTCGTCGAACTTCGCCTGTACCGCCGCGAATTCCTTGGTGCTTTCGAGCGCCTTGTTCTTCACGTAGGTCTTGAAGTTCTCTCCCTCTATCTCCTTGTCAAGACACTCCTTCATATCGGTGATCTCGCCGCTGTAGTAGAGCTTGTACATCTGGCTCGACATCTCGTTCAGGATATAGTTGATGTACACGCCCGCATTGACCTTATTGCCGCCCGCGGTCATGGAATAGTCGGTGGACGAAGAGCAGCCTGTCACCGAAGCGGCAGCCATAACAGCCGCAGCAAGCACGGCGGAAGCTCTTTTCATCGAAAACGTATTTCTTTTCATTTTCCTTTTACTCTCCTTGCTATTATCAAAGCTATTATATATTATAGCCTTTTCGGACCGATAAGTCAAGCGTTTCGGTGAAATATCGGTATATTTTCAACATTTTTTCATTTTGAGCTCTCACTCTGCGGCGGAACTTTCCTGCGCCGAGCTTTCCTCGGAGGCTGTGCCGCTTCCCGTGAAAAACTCGTCATGCCTGTTCTCCCCGTAGGTCGAGAGGTAGACCTTGTTGAATTTCAGCCCTGCCTTGGGGCGGAGGTCTGCGTCCCTGTCCTCGCCGTCCTCGGCTGGCTTTACGACCTCGGTGTGAAGCACCTTGTCGTAGGCGTCGAGCCCGTCATAGACCTGCGCGAATATCGTATACTGCTGGGCGAAGTTCGGTACGCCGCCCTTGGTCTTGAAGGCTTCGTTGAGGGCGGTGTTGTCGCTTGCGGAATCGAGCTGCGCCTTGAACTCGTCGGTGAACTCCACCGACCCGATGAAAAGACAGCGGCTGCCCGACTTTATCTGCGAATTGAACAGCGAGGTGCGGTTGCCGTAAGCCGCTATCGCCCCGTAGAAGGGCCAGAGGTCACGGTGTTTCTCGGGCGCAAGCTCGCTTTTGTCGGTGTCGTCGGTATCGGTGCCGTCGGAGGACTTCGAGCCTCCCATGAAGTAGACCCCGTCCTGCACCGCGAAGACCTGCGTGCCGTCATAGTACCCGGACTTCACCAGCGACGTGAACTGCTCGCAGTATTTCGGAGCCTGCTCGGGGTACAGCACCGCCTTGAACGTCCCCGCGTCCGTTTCGTAGACCACTACGGGAGTATCGTCGGCGGGCAGGTCGTACTGTATCAGCTGCGCCCCCGAATAGTCTATGGCGTTCGACTGATCTCTTTTCATGGCGATGAAGTATATCACTCCGAACACGATGACGAACACCAGCGCTATCAGCGAGAGCTGAAAATACTGCATCATGCGCTGTCTCGCGTGAGGGACGCCCATGCTCGAATTGTTTGCTTTGTTTATAAATGGTCTGTCTTTTTTCATTTGTTCTCAGCTTTCGTTAGTTTTTGAGGTGTGCATTGTGAAGCGGACGGTTTGTTTTCGGCGCATCATTTTCTTCAATTCCGCATTCATGATCTGTGATCCCGATTATTTTCTGTGTACCTTCGTCCCCTGCCGTGTTTCCTCTATGACCCAGCCCAGAGCCGTGATCTTGTCGCGGAGCTCGTCCGCCTTAGCGAAGTCCTTAGCCTTTCTTGCGGCGGCGCGTTCGTCCACGAGAGCCTGTATCTCCGCGGGGATATCCGAAGCCGCTTCCTGCTCCGCCTTGATCTTCGCTTCCGCGTGCTTCATGAGGTCGAGCCCCAGCACCTCGTCGAACTCCCGTATGAGCTGTATCTTCTGAGCGCGGGAGATGTCCGCTTTCAGTACGTCGTAAAGCACCGTCACCGCCTGCGCGGTGTTGAGGTCGTTTCCGAGGGCGTTGTCGAATGCCTGCTCCAGCTCGGCGAAGCGCTCTTCATTGGGCGTACCCATGCTCTCCTTGGCAATCGCCGCTATGCGTCCTATCAGCTTGTCAAAGGTGTTCCTTGCGTTGTCAAGGTTCTCCCAGTCGAAGGTCAGGGACTTGCGGTAGTGTGAGTTAAGGCAGAAGAAGCGGTAAACGATGGGGTCGTAGCCTTTTTCTTCCAGCAGAGATACCGTCATAAACTCGCCCTTTGACTTGCTCATCTTGCCGTCGGAGGTATTGAGGTGATGTACGTGGAACCAGTAGTTGCACCACTTGTGTCCGAGGTAGGCTTCCGACTGGGCGATCTCGTTGGTGTGGTGGGGGAACTGGTTGTCTATGCCGCCGCAGTGCAGGTCGAGCCGCTCACCTAAGTTTTTCATGGATATGCAGCTGCACTCGATGTGCCAGCCCGGATATCCCACGCCCCACGGAGACTCCCATTTAAGCTCCTGATCGTCGAACTTGGACTTTGTGAACCAGAGCACGAAATCGGCTTTATTGCGCTTGTTGTCGTCGGCTTCAACGCCCTCGCGCACGCCGACCGCAAGATCGTCCTCGCTGACGTCGCCGAAAACGTAGTATTCTTTGAGCTTCGAGGTATCGAAGTAGATGTTGCCGCCCGCTTCATAGGCGTAGCCCTTTTCCATGAGGGCGGAAATGACCCTGATGAACTCGTCGATATAGCTTGTGGCGGGAACAACGACATCGGGGGTCTTGATGTTGAGCTTGGCGCAGTCGGCGAAGAAAGCGTCGGTGTAGAACTTCGCTATCTCCATGACGGTCTTGTGCTCGCGCTTTGCGCCCTTGAGCATTTTATCATCGCCCGTATCGCCGTCGGAGGTCAGGTGTCCCACGTCGGTTATGTTCATGACGCGGGTGACGTCAAGACCCGTATAGCGCAGGTATTTTTCAAGAATATCCTCCATGATGTAGGTGCGGAGGTTGCCTATATGCGCGAAGTGGTAAACGGTCGGACCGCAGGTGTACATGGAGAATTTCCCCGGCTCGTTGGGTACGACCTCTTCTTTTTTTCTTGTGAGAGAATTGTAAAGATACATACTTTTTCACCTTTTCCTGTTTTTATTTATTCATTTTCATAAAACTATTATCGCCGTTCCGAAGAGTGCCCATATGAAAGCGGGGTCGCAGAGCACAAGTGCCGCCGTCTGACGTACCGAATGTGTTTTTATACCATAAAGAACGATATTCAGCAGTAAAACTATGTCGAGTATCGGCATTATCAGTGAGGTCGGCTTGAAAGCTCCTGTAACTTTACTTTTCCGCATTGCGTTTAAGCTCCTCTATCTCCCTTTCGAGCCGCTTTATCCTCGCCTTGCACCGGCAAAGCTCCTGCTCAACGGGGTCGGGAATGTGTATCTGATCGACCTCCTCGGCGGCGGGTTTTCGCACTGACGAAGTTTGTGCACCGTTCATTCGCACGACTTTAGCGGGCACGCCCACAGCCGTAGCCCCCGCAGGGACTTCCGAAAGCACCACCGCGTTCGCCGCGATCTTAGCGCCGTCCCCGACTTTGAAGGGACCCAATACCTTCGCTCCGCAGCCGACCATTACCCCGTTCCCGAGGGTGGGGTGGCGCTTGCCTTGATCCTTGCCCGTGCCGCCCAGAGTACAGCCCTGATACAGCAGGCAGTAGTCACCCACTTCGGCAGTCTCGCCTATGACGACTCCGCCTCCGTGGTCAATGAGAAGTCCCCTGCCTATCTTCGCCCCGGGGTGTATCTCTATCCCCGTCAGAAAACGGCTCACCTGCGAAACGACCCTCGCGGGGACGGTGAGCTTCCTCACATAAAGCGCGTGAGCCAACCTGTGCATTATCACCGCATGGACGCCCGAATAGGTTAGCACTATCTCAAGGGCGCTCTTAGCCGCAGGGTCGCGGGCTTTGATCGAATCTATATCATGACGTATATCATTGACAAAAGACAACTCACACACCACTTTTCTTGGATTGCTAAAAAATGCAGTACGAGCTTGCTCGTACCCTTCGCCGCGATCACACGGACACAGTTTTAACTTTGTTAAGACCCGCTCCGCTTGGATCAGATCCCCACAGGGTAATTATAATAACTGAGGAGCGAAGCCGCCGCAAACCGTCCGCGCAGCGGACACCTTCAATTCATCATTCCTCATTCATAATTCCGAATTATTTAGTCGGGTCGATGTACGACCAATACTGTTTGAGATATATCCCGCCCGAGATTATGGTCAGGACTGCGGATATCCAGACGAGTATCTCTTCGGCTAAGAAGATAGTCCCCGTGTGGTCGAAGAACATTTCGAGAAGCATTATGCCGATTATGGCGAACATGGTGAAGGCGGTCTTGACCTTGCCCCAAATGCCCGCAGCGACCACAACGCCCTCGCCCGCGGTCACGAGCCGAAGCCCCGAAACGGTGAACTCCCTCGCGAGTATGATTATCACAGCCGCGGGGTCGCACCAGCCCAGCGAGGTCATGCAGACCAGCGCCGCCATGACGAGCATCTTGTCGGCGAGCGGGTCTAAGAACTTTCCGAAGTTCGTCACAAGTCCCCGCTTTCTTGCGAGCCTGCCGTCGAGCCAGTCGGTTATCGAGGCTATGACGAATATCGTGAGCGCCACGCCCGCGTGTCCCTTGAAATTTATCATAAGCGCCGCTACGTAAAGGGGTATCAGCGCAACTCTCATTATGGTCAGTTTGTTGGGAAGATTCATTCCTTGCTTTCCTTCTTTCGTTTCTGTGCAGTATTATTCCCGTCACTCGGCGAGCGAGCCCAGCAGATCGAGGTCGAGAAGGTCCTCTATCTTGACCTTCACATAGTCCCCCGCCGTCAGCTTTTTCGGGGAGGAGAAGAATATCTTGCCGTCGATCTCGGGAGCGTCCGCAGCCGAGCGCCCGAAGCAGCACTCCGCGTACTTGTCGAAGCCCTCGACGACTACCTCAACTGTCCTGCCTGTCATCTGTTGGTTGAGCCTGTCATTTATGAACATCTGCTGTTCGGTGATGACCTCTGCGCGGCGCTGTTTTTCTTCCTCGTCTATCTGTCCCTCGAAGCCCGCAGCGGGAGTGCCCTCCTCCGCGGAGTAGGCAAAGCAGCCCAGCCTGTCGAAGCCGATCTCACCCACGAACTCCGAAAGCTCGTTGAACTGCTCCTCTGTCTCGCCGGGGAAGCCCGTGATGAGTGTCGTGCGCAGCGTGATACCGGGTATGCGTTCGCGGAGCTTTTTCATGAGCGCCGTGAGGGAAGCCCTGTCGCCGCGCCGATTCATGCGTTTAAGGATATCGCCGTTGCAGTGCTGTATCGGGATATCGAGGTACTTTACCAGCTTATCTTCACGGGCTATCGTATCTATCAGCTTGTCGGTGATGCGTTCGGGGTACATATAAAGGGTGCGTATCCACCTGAAGCCGTCTATCCTGCAAAGCTCTGTCAGAAGCTCTGCTATGCGGCTCTCGCCGTAGATGTCCTCACCGTAGCGGCTCACGTCCTGCGCCACCACCACAAGTTCGGTGACGCCGTTATCCGCGAGCCATTTTGCCTCATCTATAATGCTCTCCATAGTCCTGCTGCGGTATTCGCCGCGAATGGAGGGTATTGCGCAGTAGGTGCAGTGGTTCGAGCAGCCCTCCGCTATTTTAATATATGCATAAAAAGGCTGAGTTGATATGACCCTGCCGCCCTCCAGCGGAAGGTCGCAGCGGTTCGCGGACACCACGCGGGGAGCCGCGCCCTCGGCTATGCTCCTTGCGATCTCGGCGATCTCGCCGTCCGCTCCGAGCTGTACCACCGCGTCGAGCCCCGGGAGCTCTTTCATTATATCGTCCCTGTATCTCTCGGCAAGACAGCCCGTACAGATGACTCCCTTTATCCTGCCCTCTTTTTTGAGTTCGAGGAATTCAAGGATAGTCTCGACGGCTTCCTCCTTTGCGGACTGAATGAATCCGCAGGTGTTTATCACCGCGATATCGGCGAGCGCCGCGTCCTGTATAAGCTCAAAGCCCTGCTCCCGCAGTCTGAACATCATTCTTTCCGCGTCCACCTGATTTTTCGGGCAGCCGAGCGATACCATTCCGACTCTTACAGCCATATCCTACCAATCCCTCTCGTATATTCATATGAAACGCACACAAGTAACAGCCTGTGCGCGGTATCAGCCTATTATATTATTATCTCACTTTTCACGGGTCTTGTCAAGTCTTTTTTTGATGTTTAACATTTTTATAATGATTAGCCCGCGAAACGAGAGGGAAGGAGGCTGAGTTTTTATTTTTCTGTAAGGGATTGACATTTTGAACCAAAATGTGCTATACTATAATATATTACAGTTACAGTATTTTATTAAACAGTCTCGGAGTGATAAGATGAAGATGTTGAAAAAAGCCCTCTGCGCGGTGTTCGCGGGGGCGGTGATGCTTTCGGCGGCGGCTGTCACGGCTTCGGCGGGAAGCTCGGGATACCTTACCGTAAACGGCAAACGCGCCGCAAAGATAAGCTCCGCGGGGACATATACCATGATAAACACGGGCGATCCCTCGACCAATGCCGCGGCTCTGCAAAAGGCGCTGTCGGGCAATTCAAAGCGCAAGGTCGTGCTGCCAAAGGGAACCTACCGCATAGATAAGGGTATCACCGTCGGCAGCAACAAGACCTTGGTGGCGACGGGCGTGAAGGTCATACAGACCGACCCCCAGCGTCAGCTTATAAACAACGCCTGCACCAAGGTTAATTACGGCTCGCTCTCGAACGTCAGCATTGAGGGCGGGACATGGTACATAAGCGGCAACGAGAAAATGCTGCGCGATACATCGACTATCCGTTTCAATCACGCCAATAATATCAAGCTCAGGAACTGCACTATATATACCAATTTCCGCAGTCACGGCGTTGAGTTCATCGCCTGCCGGAACGTCGGTATGTACAAGTGCAAGGTCATCACCAAGGGCACGGCTCCAAAGGATTGTATCGAGGAAGCTGTGCAGATAGACGTTGCCACCGCCAAGACCGCTCCCACCTGCGCCTCGGTCGGGGACAAGTTCGTAAAGGGTCAGACCTGCGAGAATATTCGTCTTGAAGGCTGTATCATATCGGGCGGACGGGCGGTATGCTGCAACAAGACCGACACCGAGAACAACAAATACTCCGCGAAAATGCACCGTAACATCACCGTAGTCGGCTGTACGCTGAAGGGCTTGACCGCAGAGGGACTTGTGCTCCACAACGTCCACGGCTTCACGGTCAAGAACAACACGATAATATCCTACTGCAAGAACAAGGAGAAGCTCTATTCCTGCGGCATAAACGCTATGGTCTTCGGCAAGTTCGGCGACTATGGAAAGTACAAGAACGTTATCTCGGGCAACACCGTCAAGGGCACCCGCTTTGCGGTATCGGTGGGCTCCAGATCGGGGGCGGGCGGAAAATACGGCACCGTCACCGTCACGGGGAACAAGCTCTACTGCACCCGCGGGAAGAACTACGTCCTGCACGTAACGGACGTGTCCAAATACGTCCATAAAGGCAACAGCGCGTACAAGTGGGCGAAATCTCGGCACTGACGGCTCATCACTCGTCGTCAAGCTCCCTTGCAGGGCGACAGCCCAACTGCGGTCGCTTTCCTAGATTGCTGAGCCGTCAGCACCAATCTTTGTCTACTAACCTTTTAGGAATTAGTATAATGCTCCGAAACGAAAAAAGGCACACCGCCCGAGGGCGATGTGCCGAATCATTTTTTCGGTGGAAATTCTATCAGTCCACTACGAACTTAGCGATCTTCTCGAAGAAATCGCCGGGCTCATCGGTGTGAGCTACGAGCTGGATAGGATTGTCGAGGTTAAGGCTGAAAATTCCCATGATAGACTTTGCGTCAACGGAATATCTGCCCGAAACGAGATCAACATCGAAATCGTAAAGCATTACGAGGTTGACAAATTCCTTCACAGCGGGGATAGAGTTAAGATTGATCTTTGCCTTTTTCATACTATTTACCTCCTTGTGGTCTTGACGCGGTATTTCTTCTCTTTTATTCACCATAACGTCCCCATGACGTTATTTCCGCGCCTTACAATTACTATTATAATCTTTTTTTTCGATTTGTCAAGGGGGAGTTGCATTTTTTTTGAAAATATAGTATAATAATCAATAGCGGAGGTCGTCCGAAAATTCTTTTAGTACAATTTCACAATAGAATGATGTTCGTTTTGTGCATATATAACATAGAAATGATTTATTGGTAAGAAGATATAATCAAATGGGAGTATTTTAACAGAGAACGTAATGAAGATCTATTACATGGCTTTCGGCTGCAAGGTCAGCGGCTATGAGATACAGAACCTCGCGGAGCGCTTCGGGGCTGACGGTCATGCGCGGACGGAGAGCATATCCGAAGCCGATGTGTGCGTGATAAACTCCTGCACCGTGACCTCGCAGGCTGACACCAAGCTCAGACATTTCATCAAGCGTGCCGCGCGAGAGAACCCCGAGTGTCTTATCGTGCTGACGGGCTGTTTTCCGCAGGCTTTCCCCGAGAAGGCGGCGCAGTTCACGGAATGCGGTCTTATCTGCGGCACTAAGGACAAGACCCGTATCCCCGAGCTTGTCTACGAAAAGCTCTCGGAGGGCGGAGACAAGGCGCTCATAAGCGTCAAGCCGCACGCCGAGTGCCGCGGCTTCGAGCCTATGATGAACACCCGCGCAGAGGGCAAGACCCGCGCATATATCAAGATACAGGACGGCTGCGACTGCTACTGCACCTACTGCATAATACCATACGCGCGGGGGCATATCTGCTCGAAGCCCCTCGCTGACATACGCTGCGAGGCTGCGGCGCTGGCGGCTTCGGGACACAGGGAGCTCGTCATCACGGGCATAAACATCTGCTGCTACGGCAAGGACCTTGCGGGCGGAGAGCGGCTCTCGGACGCGGTGCGTATCTGCTGCGAGACCGAGGGCGTTGACAGGGTGCGGCTGGGTTCGATAGAGCCCGAAATGCTCACCGATGAGGATATCGCGGAATTCGCGGCGTGCGGGGAGAAGCTCTGTCCGCACTTCCACCTCTCGCTGCAAAGCGGCTGTGCAAAGACCCTCGCGGCGATGAAGCGCCGCTACACCCCCGAGGAGTATTTTGTCCTCTGCGAAAAGCTGCGGACGGCGTTCCCAGGCTGTGCGATCACCACCGACATAATGACGGGCTTTCCCGCGGAGACCGAGGAGGATCACCGCGAGTCTATGCGATTTGCGGAGCGGGTCGGATTTGCGTCGGCGCATATCTTCCCTTATTCCCGCAGAAGCGGCACTCCCGCCGACCGTATGCCCGGGCAGACGGACAAGCGCACGAAGTCCCGCCGCGCTGCGGAAATGTCGGAGGTCTGCGCCCGTTCGCGGGAGCGTTATCTCGAAGGCTTTGTGGGGAAAACGGTGCGGGTGCTGTTCGAGCGCGAGACCGATAACGACTTTCACAAGGGACACACCCCCGAATACGTCCTTGTCAAAGTGCCTTATACGGGCGGGAGCTTGTGGAAGCGGCTGTTGACGGTGAGGATAACGTCTGCGGATGGGGTAGGGCTATACGGGGAGGTCGAGAAATCATAATTTGCGGAGCTGGATAATTCGGAATGCGAAATTCGGAATTGAAGGTGTCCGCCTGCGGCGGACGTTTATGCGGACGCGGTTTCGCGAGCGAAACGCGCTCCGCCGAAGCCGCAAAGCACAGGAAGTGAAAAGTGACCGCAGGCACAAATAAAGAAAGCGGCACTCTGTAGCACAAACACGCCGGATGCAAGGGGCGGCGTTAGCCCCTTGCCGAGGTCAAGGGCGAGGAGC
>CACZJT010000058.1 GCA_902781565.1 uncultured Ruminococcus sp. | reverse complement strand
CAAGCACAGCTTGTACAACGCCCTGCAAGGGAGCTTGACGACGAGTGATGAGCCGTCAGTGCCGAGATTTGTCTGCTGTTCTTTTAGGGATTAGTATCAAGCTCGGTATGTCTTCCCTTGTCGGAGAAATGCCAGCCATGTTTCATCTCGGAGAGCGAGCCCATCAGCAGCTTCGGGAAGGAAGTCTTTTCGGCGCGCGCTGTTATCTCCGCTCCCTCCCCGCGAGGGAGCCACCCGCTCTTCATCTCGGCGAACGAGCTTCCGATCAGCCCAAAGAAAGCCGGAATGTGTCGGGGCGGCTCGGGGCGGGTGTAGCAGACTATCTCTCCCCTGTCGTTCACGCCGAAGTGCATGGAGATAACATAGACCATTATCAGCTCGCCCGCGAGGAACACAAGAAGCGTCAGCGGCTCAGCGAACTGCGTTCCCGTCCGCGCAATAAGCCCGATCTCGCGGAGAGTCAGTCGGGGGTGCTTCAGCATATAGGTAAAGCTCTTGGCGGTGAGCCCGCGGTAATCGAAAGTGAATTCGTAGGCGTCCATAGTGCGGGAAGCGGTCAGGGAATCCTCCACCTCGTCGGGGTGTGAGCCGAGTATCTCCTCAAAGCCGAAGTAATCCCAAAGGCTCTCGGAGTTGATAGTGTCGAGCTGAGCGGGGTCTATCTTAGCAATCTCCTCCGTACCCATGCCGTTCAGTATCACCGAAGCGGAGGTGTCTTTCATGGAGGACATGAAAGCCTCGGGACTCACGTAGTCCTGTTCGAGGGCATCGTAGCCGCCGTAGTAATAGACGTCCGCGCGGGTCACTCTCATGTAGCGGTAAACGCTCATCTCGTAATCGTGACTGACGAAGTAAGCCGACACGGGGAGAAGTCCCACAATGAATCCCAACAGCATAAGCACCGTAAGGGCGGCGCGGTCGGCATATCCCGCAAGCGCCGTGAGAGCCTTCATTATAAAAGGAGGGAGCGCACAGAGCAAAGCGGTGCATATCGCCGCAACAACGGCGTTTACGTGCGAAGCCGCAATGAGCACGAAGGTCATGCCCGCCGCCGCCGTCACTGCGACGGACAGCAGAAACACCATCACCTGCGCGAGCAGATAGACCGTGCCTTCCTCATCGGACTGCGGCTTGCGGAAGCTCATGCCGAAAAGCCTGCCCATAAAACGCCCTCCCTTCTGTAACAATTATTACCAATCATTTTATTATAACATATTCTACGCCGCAAATCAAGAAAAAAGCGCGGGATATCGCGCTTTTTCAGGTAAACTATTTATGAATAAGCAAAACACTTCCAACTCTGTCAACAATGCGGCAAAAGAAAAGGGAACATCGGTCACCCGACGTTCCCCATGGAGGCGCCGCCCGGATTTGAACCGGGGGTCACGGAGTTGCAGTCCATTGCCTTACCACTTGGCTACAGCGCCTTATTAAAAAAAGAGCGGATTACGAGGCTCGAACTCGCTACCTCCACCTTGGCAAGGTGGCGCTCTACCAGATGAGCTAAATCCGCGTGCTAACGCCGCACGGGCGTGTTCACGTCGTTTCGGCTGCGCCGAAACTCATTTGTTGTAACGGCTTCCCCTTGCCCGCGTCCGTTCACAAGACCAAACCGTATTTTTTTGCCGAAGCTCTGAGGCTTACGCCGCAGAAACTTCCGACAGTGCCTCCGGACGGAATCGAACCATCGACACGGGGATTTTCAGTCCCCTGCTCTACCGACTGAGCTACAGAGGCAAGGAGCAGGGATACTGCCCAAAGCGACCGGAATGGGGCTCGAACCCACGACCTCCAGCGTGACAGGCTGGCGTTCTAACCAACTGAACTACCCGGCCGTATGGAAGTTATAGGGCTCGAACCTATGACCCTCTGCTTGTAAGGCAGATGCTCTCCCAGCTGAGCTAAACTTCCATTCGCCGCCGCTCTACTTCTCTTCAAGCGACTATTATATTATACACGAAGATCGTGCCTTTGTCAACACCTTTTTTCAAATTTTTATCGTTTTGTATGATTGCACAAATCCGAACCTGTACTTTCTATTTTATGATGAAGATTTTGCACAAAAATCCTCGAATTCTTTCCGCGTCCCTCTAAAAACGTTTCGGTCGATGTACTTCTCCTCGCCATTGTAGCCGTCGAGAACGTCCGTCCCCGAATACTGCCAGAAAACCCAGCCGCTGTCCTCGGAGGGGCGGGTGTAGACGTCCCGTATCCACAGCCCGCAGTCGGGGAAATTATCGCGCACATAGAGCCTGTAGCCGCTGCCCGTGGCGTAGAAGATCGGCTTCATGCCGTACTCCGCTTCGAGCCGCCCGACCATCTCACGAAGCTCGGGGACGACCTCTTCTGCGGGCTTGGGGTCGCGGCGGTGATCGCCGTAAAGCTCCACATCTATCACGGGCGGGAGCATCCCGTCAAAGCCCTTGACGTTCCCGATGAAGTTCTCCGCCTGAGCCGCGCCGCCGCTGTCAAAGCTGAAAAAGTGGTACGCCCCCACCCTGAGGGGCGTTTCCCGCGAATGCTCCCAGTTATACGCAAAGCGTTCGTCGGCGAAGGTGCTGCCCTCGGTCGCCTTGATGTAAGCGAAGTCCTGCCCGCGTGAAAGGACATTCCAGTCTATCTCACCCTGATAGGACGAAACGTCTATCCCTCGGACGGGGTATTCTTCCTCCGAGGGGGTGTTGAGCTTTATGACCTGCTTATATATAAGGAACAGCACCGTCCCGCAGACCGCCGCCGTCCCCGCGAGGATAAGGGCTTTTACAGTTTTTCTCATTTTTCCTCCCATAAGTCAAAGACGGGAGTTCCCCTCCCGTCCGTATGATATGCCGTGTATGCCTGCATTATTCGTCCTTATTTTTGGACTCTTTTATCAGAGCCTTTATCTCCTCCGATGTGAAGCGGTAGGTCTTGTCGCAGAAATTGCACTTTACCTCCGTCACCTCGTCACGCGCTAAGTCCTCAAGGTCGTCCCTGCCGAGAGATATGAGCATTCTCTCGGTGCGCTCGCGGGAACAGTCGCAGACGTAGTTCACCTCGAAATCGTCCAGCACATCGGGCTCCAAGCCCTCGAGCGGGAGCTTCGCTATCTCCTCGGCGGTCATGCCCTTTTCGAGAAGTGCCGTCACCGAGGTGATGTTTTTCAGGTTCTGCTCTATGCGGTCAATGGCTTCATCGGGGGCGAAAGGCAGCACCTGCACAAGGAACCCGCCCGCGCACTTCACGGTGAGGTCGGTGTCGATGAGCACGCCCAGAGCGCAGGCACCCGGGGTCTGTTCGCTGACCGCCAGGTACTGCGTGATGTCCTCGGCTATCTCTCCCGAAACGAGGGGTATCTGCCCCGAGTAAGGCTCTTTCAGCCCCATGTCCTTGATGACGGTCAGAGTACCTTCCCTGCCGACCGCGCCGCCCACATCCAGCTTGCCGACGCTGTTCAGCGGAAGCTCAACATTCGGGTGGGAGATGTAGGCTTTCACATTCCCGTAGCTGTCCGAAACGGCTATGAGCGTCCCCGCGGGACCTCCGCCGTCAACACGGACGGTGAGGGTATCGTCGCGGTTTTTCAGCCCGAAGCCCATGAGGGAAGCCCCAAGTGCCAGCCGTCCGAGCGCCGCCGTACACACCGCCGAGGACTTGTTTATCTGCTCTATGCGCCCCGCGATATCCGTGCCGTCTATGGCACTGCAAACTACCGAAGCGTCCTTTGTTATAACTCTGACTATCCTGCCCATCTGTCATTCTCCATCTGTCCGAAAATTCACACAAATATCCCGAATTTATACCTTGCGTACACTATCAGTACGGCTATCGCCGTAAACAACAGTATTAGCGACTCTATCCTGAAATCCTGCCTTTTCACGCCGTAGACCTTCTTTCTTATGGGCTTTGCGATAAGATTCAGAAATACAGCCGCCCCCACCGAATATAAGCCCAGCGCCAGCAGGAACATCAGAAAATTGTGTCCCGCCATGTAGAGCTTCACAAGCTCGGGAAAAAATACTGTCGCAAGCGGCAGCCCGCAGCTGAAAAATATCGATGTGGCACTGCTCCTCGCTTCCTGTTCGTTTGTGTATGCGTCAACATCGTAGTCGAATTTATCTGCCATTTCGTTCAAGCCTTTCTGCACACGTATACTGTCCGCTCGCTCATATCATCGGGCGGACGGTCGGTGTAGCCGTCATAGACCGCAAGGACGGTCATTCCCGCCTGCGTGATAAGCTCCGTTATCTCCTCATGAGATAAGTATATCTCGCGGAAATCCTCGCTGTAGCGCCTGTATGCTCCGTCGTTGCTCTCGAATATGTCGAGCCATATATGCACGGAGCTGTCCGCTTTATCGTACTCGTTCTGCCACCCGCAGTAGAAGTCCTCGAAGCTGTAGATGAAAGCATTGTCCGCAAGGACATCGCGGTGTTTCCGCAGAGTGTTCACATCGAAGATGAAAAGCCCCCCGGGGTCGCAGAACAGCGACACTTTCTCAAAGACCTCCCGCACCTCGGCTTTGTCCGCGAGGTGGTTTATGCTGTCGAGGGCGCAGACGGTGACATCTATCGTGCCGAACATATCGAGCGCCCTCATGTCCTGCCGCAGGTATTGTATCGGCAGACCGCTGTCGAACTTCTTGTCGAGGGCGATGTTCAGCATCTCCTCCGAGCCGTCAACGCCTATCACATCAAAGCCCAGCCCCGCCAGCCTTTCGGACAGCGAACCCGTCCCGCAGGCAAGGTCGAGAAGTATCCCGTCCCGCTTCCCGCCGAAGCGTTCCGTAAGCTCCGCTATACGCGCTGCCATTTCCTCATATGGCACGTTCTCCGTCAGCCGATCGTAAAAATAGGCGAACCCGCCGCCGTAACCGCTCATGACCTCACCAACCTTGCTTTTGAAATTCAAAAATATGCGGAGCGAAGCGACCGCAAAACGTCCGCCGCATGGCGGACACCTTCAATTCTCAGCGCCAACTTGTTGGTGCGATTCAGCATTCCTAATTCCGAATTATCTTCAGAAGTGCCACAGCTCCGAGGTGTCGTACTCGGAGGGCAGGACTTCCCATTCGCCCTCGCCTGTCTCGATGTACCAGCAGCCCTCGTCACCGTCCCACTCCATCCAGCCGTAGTCGCCGTAATCGGAGGAAATGTCCTCGTACCAATACTGCCAGTCGGGGTAGTCTATCTCGTCATTCCAGAAGAAATAGCAGTCCGTGGGCTTGTCGTAGAAGCTCTCGTTCTCATCGTTCCAGTAGACCGTCCTCGAAAGCGCGGGGACGTAGACGGAATCGCCGTTCCCTGCGGTGGTCGCGCCCGTGCTTTTGCTCACAGCCGAGCTTGTGCTTACAGGCGCACTCGTGCTGACGCTCGGGCTCGACCTCGAACTGTCAAGATTGAAAAAAGCCCTGTGTATCGCGGCGTGATAGGCTCTGTACACCACTATGATCGCAAAGTATATGACAGCTACCGTGATAAAAGCCTTGATTATCGGGTTCTTTTTCCGCTTTGCGCCGTAGCCCGCGCCCGCGTTCCCCGCGCTGTAGGCGGGCATGACGTTTACTGCCGCCGTCGCGTCCTTGATGAACTCGGGCGGGACGGGCGCTCCGCACACGGGGCAGACTATGGATTCGTCACCGTCTATAGTCAGCGTGGAAACGGTGTTGCAGTATTCGCACATGAATTCCTTGATAACGGGTGCGGTCTGTACGGGAGCCGTGTTCATCGGAGCCGCTCCCGAGGTGCCGTTATCAACACTGCTTGCGAGTCCGAAAAGCGCCGCAAGGGAAAGTCCCGACCCTCCGCCGCCCGAGCGGTATTTGCGCCGCGAGTATGAGCTCCCCGAGGAATAGCTGCTGCGGGACGATGAGCTTCTGTGTGAAGACGAGCTCCTGTGCGATGATGAACTCCTGTGTGATGACGAGCTCCTGTGGGACGAGGAGCTTCTGTGAGATGACGAGCTTCTGTGCGAGCTTGAAGGTTTTCTTGAAGGGGGCACGTTCAGTCCTCCTTACCGCTCTTTTTCAGGCGGTCGAAAACTATGCTGTAGCCGCCCGCGCCGTCATAGGCGAGGGAGCGGTTCACGCGGCTGATAGTGGCGGTTGAAGCGCCCGTTTCCTTCACGATGTCGCTGTAGACGTGGTTCTCTGTCAGAAGCTTTGCCACCTGAAAGCGCTGGGAAAGAGCTTTCAGCTCGGGGACTGTGCATAAGTCCTTGAAAAACAGGGCACACTCCTCGGGGGTCTCGAGGGTGAGTATAGCGGCGTAAAGCTGTTCCAGATTGCTTATATTGATCTTGTCATTCATCGGTCTTCGTCCTTTCTGTTATGTATACGGGCGGAAGCGCCCTTTTGATTCGTCAGGCATTAAAGCGTTAAATCATTTCTATTTTAGCACAATACTTTCGATTAGTAAAGTAGAAAGCAAAAAGATTCACAATTTATTAACATTCGTTCTTTCTCAAAGAAGCTCGGGGACCTTCCGACCTCCCTCGGAGCTGTACGAACGTTCCTGCGCTCCCCGTGACAGCCGACATCAGCAGACAGACAGGCTACAGACGTTCATGTTGCTTCAAAACGGCGTAATAACGCGGTTTTTCCCTCAAACGACACAAAAACCACAAAATCCACAGAGAATAAAAATGACCAATGTATAGTCAAGCATTTGCCTGTTTTGCTTTAATATCCTCTAAAGGTCTAATACTAATCTTTTAGGAATTAGTATAAAAATGCCGTGTATCAAATTACCGTACACGGTAAAAACCGACACGGAAAATACCGTATACGGTGAAATAGACACTAACAATACCAATAACAAACAATACCAGATTACAAACAATACCAATAGTGATAGCCGCACACTCGCGGCAGGCACGCAAAGCACCGTCGCGGAGAACAGAGCTTTCATGAGCACCCTGCACCCTTTTACCTCAATTCCCGTTTTCTATGGTTTTTGTGGTTTTTCTGTCTGTTGATACAATAACGACGGTATTACGCGGTCATGGAGCAACACGACCTTATGTCTGCTGTCTGTATGCCGATGTCTCCCGAGGATACGCGGCAAAAGGCTCAACAGCCCCGATATACATACAATATATTGTACGTACCTTTTGCACGGCTCCGATATATCATGCACAGGTCACAATTTTATACCTTCCCAGTTCAAAAAGAATTTACATCGTAATGTTTGTTAAAGCATTGACAATGGACTGTAAGTGTGATATTATTAAATGGTAAAAAGGAAACGGTATAGCAGACATCGGGACGGCGGGGCTGACCTTGCCGCAACAGCCGATGCCGATAGAAAGGAATGATCCGGTTTGACAGCAGTATTTTTCCCCGAATGGGAAGGCTTTAAGCCCGGAAGATGGAGCAGTGCCTCCATAAACGTATCGGACTTCATCAAGAAGAATTACACCCCCTATGACGGCGACGAGAGCTTCCTCACGCCCCCCAGCGAAAAGACGAAAAAGCTCTGGGACAAAGTGCTGGAGCTCTTTAAGCAGGAACGCGAAAAGGGCGGCGTGCTGGATATGGACACCAGTATCATCTCCACCATAACCTCCCACGGCGCGGGATATATCGACAAGGAGCTCGAGGAGATAGTCGGGCTTCAGACCGACAAGCCCTTAAAGCGCGCACTCATGCCCTTCGGCGGCATTCGCATGGCTGTCACCGCCTGCCGTCAGAACGGCTACGAGGTAGACCCCAAGGTCATAGAGATATTTACCAAGTACAGAAAGACCCACAATCAGGGCGTTTTTGACGCCTACACCCCCGAGATGAGGGCGGTGCGCCATGCAGGCATAATCACGGGACTGCCCGACGCCTACGGCAGAGGACGCATAATCGGCGACTACAGGCGCGTGGCTCTCTACGGCATAGACAGGCTCATCGAGGACAAGCAGTATCAGATAGATACCTCCCTCGTCCGCATGACCTCCAAGAACATCAGGCTCCGCGAGGAGCTTGCGGAGCAGAAACGCGCTCTTGGCGAGCTCAAGGAGCTTGGCAAGATATACGGGCTCGATATCTCCCGCCCCGCCGCCAACGCCAAGGAAGCGGTGCAGTGGGTGTACTTCGGCTACCTCGCGGCTGTCAAGGAGCAGAACGGTGCGGCTATGTCGCTGGGACGCACCTCGACCTTCCTCGACATCTATATCCAGCGCGACCTCGAACGCGGCATACTCACCGAGGAGGGCGCTCAGGAGCTTATCGACCAGTTCATCATGAAGCTCCGCATGGTCAAGTTCGCCCGCACTCCCGAGTATAACCAGCTCTTCTCGGGCGACCCCCAGTGGGTAACGGAATCCATAGGCGGCGTCACCATCGACGGCGATCATATGGTAACAAAGAACTCCTTCCGCTATCTGCACACCCTCGAAAACTTAGGACCCGCTCCCGAGCCGAACCTTACCGTTCTCTGGTCGGTGAAGCTCCCGCAGGCGTTCAAGAGATACTGTGCAAAGATATCCATAAACACCTCCTCGATACAGTACGAGAACGACGACCTCATGCGTGCAACCCACGGTGATGATTATGCCATTGCCTGCTGTGTATCCTCTATGCGGGTCGGCAAGGAGATGCAGTTCTTCGGTGCGAGAGCGAACCTCGCGAAATGCCTGCTCTATGCCATAAACGGCGGCGTTGACGAAAAGCTGGGTCTGCAAATAGGACCCAAGTACCGCCCGATAACCGATGAAGTCCTCGACTTCGACACGGTGATGGAGCGCTACACCGACATGATGGAATGGCTCGCGGGCGTGTATGTGAACACCCTGAACGTTATCCACTATATGCACGACAAATACTGCTACGAGCGCATACAGATGGCGCTCCACGACAGGGACGTAAAGAGATATTTCGCCACGGGCATCGCGGGACTCTCGGTAGTCGCGGATTCCCTCTCGGCTATAAAGTACGCCAAGGTGCGCCCCGTCCGCAAGGATATAGAGATAAAGGACAAGGCGGGCAACGTTGTTGACATCGCCCGTGATGTGGCGGTAGATTACATCGTCGAGGGCGATTTCCCCAAGTACGGCAACAACGACGACAGGGTAGACCAGATCGCGGTCGATCTTGTACGCACCTTCATGAACATGATCCGCAAGCACCACACCTACCGCGACGGCGTTCCCACCATGTCGATACTGACCATAACCTCCAACGTTGTCTACGGCAAGAAAACGGGCTCCACCCCCGACGGCAGAAAGATAGGCGTTCCGCTGGCTCCCGGTGCGAATCCCATGCACGGCAGGGACACCCACGGCGCGGCGGCTTCCCTTGCTTCTGTGGCGAAGCTCCCGTTCAGGCACGCGCAGGACGGTATCTCAAACACCTTCTCCATTATCCCCGACGCCCTCGGCAAGGACGATAAGGTATTTATGGGCGACATAGACATCGACTCGATAGCCGAAGCCCTCGCGAAAGAGGACGGCGGCGAGAATTAAGGAGTACAAATTATGGGACTTATTGTCAAAGAGGACAACTCAAACGGCGAGCCCGAAGACCTCGCCGCCATGATAGACAAGATCTTCAAGCAGGGCAGCGGACACCTGGTCATTGACCTTGACGCCGCCGAGGAGGGTATGCGGTTCACGACCACAAGTGCCGCCGACTGCGCTCCGAACAGCGCCTGCGCCCAGCCTACCGAGTTCATAGACTCGGACGGCGAGTATGATCTCCCCGAGGGCTATGAAAGGCTCGACCGGGACTGATACAGAAAGGAGTTACAGCCATGAATGCTACCAATAATCAGATAGACAACCTTGTGGGACTGCTGGACGGATATGTTGAGAAAGGCGGTCATCACCTGAACGTGAACGTGTTCGACCGCGAAACGCTTATCGACGCCCAGGCTCACCCCGAGAAATACCCCCAGCTCACCGTAAGGGTATCGGGCTACGCCGTGAACTTCGTCAAGCTCACCAAGGAACAGCAGGACGACGTTATCTCGCGTACCTTCCACGAGAGCATCTGAATCCGTAAATACCAAAGGGACTGCGCAGTGCAGTCCCTTTTTTCTTTCCCTTTTTGATTCTATAGCGGCGTTTGCTCAATGACCACCGTGTTTGTGTATTTTTTCCTTAACGTGACCTACTTTTTCCTTTATGGCTTGGCGCCTGCCCTCATGCTTTGGGGCGGGCTGCTTTTCTATCAGCTCATTACGGGCGGAAGCCAGCATATCCATGAGCCCCTTGCCGTCGTCCTCGGAAGCCTTTTTCAGAAGCCCTTCCAGACCCATGACGCCCTTCGACTTATCCGACACAGCGTTTTCCACCATGCGCTTAAAGTCGTCGCGTTCGAGGATATTCTCCATATAGGTCTTGATACGCTCGGGCGTAAGAAGCTCGTTCGTAAGCTCCGCCAGTTCCTCGTCTGTCATCTTCATGCCCATATCCTCGCTGCCGACCTTATAGGCTTTGATACTGTTCGAGATAGTGCGCACCGCGATGACCTCCGCCAGCATATCAACGAGATCCTGCTTGACCGCTTCAAGCTCCGCCTCGCTGCTGCCCGAAAGAGTTTTGAGTTGTACCCGAACACCTTCGAGGTGCTTGTCCTCCTCATTCAGCTTCATCTCGGAGACTTTCTTCTCGGCGGCGAGGTTCTCCTCACGCTCCAGCTGTCTTATCTCCTCATCGCTTATGTCAAGGGTCTGTTCCTTTTCCTCATCGGACAGAAGTCCGCCGTCCTCGAATACGCCCGCGAACATATCCTCATTGACCGCGTTCTCCTCCAGTTCCTTCTCATGCATCACGGACGAAGCGATGAAAGCGTTCTGCTCCTGCCTGCGCTTACGCTTCTTTTTTTCCTCTTCTTCACGCTCGCGTACAGCGCTGCTGTGCGACTTTGATACCTTTCTCGGCATACGATCTCCTCCAAATCTTCTGCGGTAAATTTCCACGCTTCTGTAAACTATACCCCGAAAAAAAACGCAGGGGTGCAATAAAAACGGGAGAATTCGGAATGCGGAATGACGAAAGCGGCACAAAGAGGGGCAGAGTGGGATTCCAAAGGAGGTCTGCCCCTTTGGCAGAGTCAACCGCACCGACCCCCACGGAAATCATTTCTCTCAAGAAAACAGTTAAAAAATCAACCTGTGATATTTATGTATTATGTAGGGTCAAAAGTGCATTCTTCGTGGCACACGGGCATAAACACAGTTAATTCGGGTGCGCCCCTGCACGATATTTCCAATAAATGGTTCAAAACTGTTTTCCGCGGAAAATATTCAAAAGCCCTTGCAAATATCGGAATTATATGTTATAATATAATAGATATGGTCTGTCTGCGGGCAGATCAAGCGAAACAGACGATCCAGACAAACGGGGTGATGATATGACCGATCTGAAACAGATAGTTACCGAATGCGAGAACTGCATTATCTTCCGCGACATCGTCAGGAGCGACGCGGTGGTGGGGAAACTCATCGAAACGATCTACAGTTTGAGCGGGCTCAACAACGACGATGACGGAGCTGACTGCGTAAGTCCTTACCGCCGTCACGTTATGAAGAACTACTGCGGGTTCATCGACGGGCTTTACGCCGAGACCGAGAACCTTACACAGTACGTCCTCGACCGTATCCTCGAAAGCGACAACATCTACATTCGCCGCCGCGCTGCGGGGAAGCCTGCGGGGGAACTGCTCGAAGAATGCCTTGCCAATGAGCTCTGGGTGCTGGGACGGCTGGCACAGCTTCCCTGCTACGAGCTTCTTGACCGTATGAACTACGACGGCTTCCTTCCGAGATACCGCACAGAAGAAGTTGACTTCTCTATGGTCTACGCCACCCGCATGAAACAGCTCGATAAATACGGCTACGGCATATATGCGCGGTACAATATGTTCTCGGTCAGGGACGGGGCTATCATTCCCGTCAAGTCCCCGGACCCCGTGCGCCTGACGGATTTTTCGGGCTACGAGCGGGAGCGCGGCGAGGTCATCGAGAACACCCTCGCACTGCTAAAGGGACTTCCCGCCAATAACGTGCTGCTCTACGGAGACTGCGGAACGGGCAAGTCCTCGACGGTCAAGGCGATAGCGAACGAGTACGCAAAAGACGGGCTCAGGCTCATAGAGCTGAAAAAGAAACAGCTCCACGAGCTTCCCGAGATCGTGACGCAGATAGCCGACAGTCCGCTGAAATTCATCATCTTCATAGACGACCTCAGCTTCACCGAGGACGATGACGACTTCGCGGCGCTCAAAGCTATACTCGAGGGCAGCATAGACTCAAAGGCGGACAACCTCTGCATATACGCCACCTCGAACCGCAGACATCTCGTGCGGGAGACATTCTCCGCGCGGCGGGGCGACGAGGTACACGCAAAGGACACCATGCAGGAGCTTTACTCACTCGCCGACCGCTTCGGCATCACCGTGACCTTCGTGAAGCCCGACAAGAGCCTTTATTTGCAGGTAGTTACCGACCTTGCGAAGCGCAGCGGCGTGGATATGCCCGAGGAGGAGCTTCTGAAACGTGCGGAGGTATTCGCGCTTTCGAGGGCGGGACGCTCTCCCCGCGCGGCAAGACAGTTCGTCGATTCGCTGGCGATCATCGGGAACGAGTGAGCGGCGGACGGGCGAAATATGAGATTTTTTCCGGAGGAAATACACATGATACATAACCTTAAAGAGATATACGGCGCCGAGAACGTTTCGGCACAGGCTGAGAGATACGCTTCGGCGGCGAGTGAGTTCGAGACCATGTTCGGGAGAAAGCCCGAACGCTTCTTCTCCGCTCCCGGCAGGACGGAGGTCGGCGGAAATCACACCGACCACAACTGCGGGCTTGTGCTTGCGGCAGGCGTGAGCCTTGACTGTATCGCAGCAGTCGTGCCGACTGATGACGGGATAATTACATTTCGCTCGCTCGGATTTGGTGAGGAAAGGATAGACACATCCGATCTTAAAGCAAAGCAGCAAGAGCTTGGCACGTCTGCGGCGCTGATAAGAGGCGTATGTGCTGGCTTTGCGCAAGCAGGCTTAAAAGTCGGCGGCTTCAAGGCGTACAGCACATCAAATGTACTCAAAGGCTCGGGGCTTTCCTCGTCGGCGGCGTTTGAAGTGCTTATCGGGGATATCCTCGCGGGGCTGTACAATGACAATCACCCTGACGACATTGAGATAGCAAAAATAAGCCAGTACGCTGAAAACGCGTA
>CACZJT010000057.1 GCA_902781565.1 uncultured Ruminococcus sp. | reverse complement strand
CCCCGCTCACGCGCGCAGTGGGTTTGCTTGCTGCTTCGCAGCTTCGCAAAAGCGCGCGTGAGCTTTACTGTTCGTGCTTTACGGCTCATGCGTAGCTGCCCCATATGCCGCGCGGGGCGTGCGTGGCTTGTGTCCGCGCTTCACGGCTCATGCGTGACTGCCCCTGTGCCGCTCACCGCGATTTGATGTAGGGCGGGGGCTTGCTCCCGCCTCTGTTATACCAAACACGTTTAGTCCGGATGTACGGGCGCACACATAGGTGCGAACCTACGATCTGCCGTACCACTTTTTCAGCACGACTTCGGCTTTCTTGCCGTAGATGGTGAAGTCGTGGTTTTCGTGAGCCTTCTCCTCGGGCGGGAGCTTCGCTTTCCAGTCCCACCAGAAGTACCCCGCGAACCAGGGGATATCAAATGTCGCCGCCATAGCCGCTTCGTAGAAGTCAGCCTGCTCCTGCTCGTCGGGGACTTCCTCGGGGTCGTACCGGAACTCCCACGGATACTGCGCACAGCCGTGTATGCTCCGAAGCCCTATCTCCGCGAACATCACGGGCTTTCCGTAGCGATCATGTACCCGCTCCAGCATTTCGGCAACTCCCGACCATACGCTGTTCATCTGTTCGAGGGAGTTGTCATCGGCGGTGGTGCAGGGGTAGTACGCCGATATCCCGATAACGTCCACCACGTCCAGCCACGGGAAGCGGAACTCGTCGCCGTGGTTGATGTTGTGCATTATGATACCGCTATAGATCTCACGCACCTGCTCTATCATCTTCACGCAGCGCCGCGCCTGACCGTCCATGCCCGCCATCTCACAGCCCGTACAGAGCATCTCACAGCCCGTCCGCTCGGCAAGCGCCGCGTAGTGGAGCATGAACCGCGTGTAGCTTGCGAACCAGCGCTCCCAGTATTCGGGGTTCTCGGGCGGGAAATTTATCCTCGCCCTCCATGAGCGGTCAAGGCAGTCCACCATAGGCTTCAGACAGACCTTCAGCCCCAGCGACTTTGCTTTTCGTACCGCGAACTCGACCTCGCTGTCCGTCTGCGTCCTGCCGAAAAGCGAGAAAACGTGCAGGGAGTGATAGCTCTCCTGAAAGCAGTTGACGGGTATGCATATCCAGTCGAGCCCGTTTGAAGCGAGCCGCTCCATTGAGGCTTCGGCTTCGGGAGTGTCGAAAGCGCCGCTTCCCGAAAAGAATCCCCATGTGTAGCCCTTGCAGAATGATCTGTTTTCCATAAATATACCTATTTCTTTCTGAATACGGATATATCGAATCCGCAGTCCGTTTCAAGTGTTTCGAGCCGCGAGAGCCGTTCTCTGCCCTCGGGCGGGGTCTTGTAGTAATAAGGGGTCATTGCGTAGAGGTCGGCTATCTCCTTCCGCGACCCGAGCGTTATCTTGTATTCGAGCCGCTCCTCCCCTGCGGGGGCGAAGCTCTTCAAGCCGTATTCGTTGGGCTTGTTTAAGTAAGGCTCATCGTACAGCACCGATTTGAGCCCGTAAAGATGTATCGGCGAGGGCGAGACTATCACGAGCCTGCCGCCCTTTTTCAGCACCCTTGCGAACTCCTCCGCCGCCACGGGGGAGAATATGCTCACGATAAGGTCGGCGCTCCTGTCCGCAAAGGGAAGCTCAAAGGAAGAAGCCGCAAAAAACGTCACGTTCGTGAGCTTCCTTGCCGCCGCTTCCGAAGCCCCGTGTCTTACCGCCGACACCGAAAGGTCGCAGCCGCAGACCTCCGCGCGGGGCAGCTTATCGGCGAGGATATTGGTGTAATACCCCTCCCCGCAGCCGCAGTCTATGACGACTGACGCTTCCGCGCCCTCGGTCAGCTTCACGGCTGTCTCGGCGACCCTTTCGGCGAGAGGGCGGTAATAGCCCTTTGACAGGAAATCCGTCCGCGCCCTGACCATGCCTTTATCGTCCCCCGAGCCGCTGTGTCTGGCGGTCAGCAGGTTCACGTAGCCCTGTGCCGCGCGGTCGAAGCGGTGTCCCTTCTTGCAGGAATATCCGAAGCTGTTTCTTTTGAGCCGTGTTTTACACACGGGACAGATAAGCACGCTCATACCTCCCCGCCGACGTCGGGAGCTTCAAGCTCGTTCACGATGAAGCTGTCCGAGGTAAGCTCCTCCTCGTCGAAGTAATATACCTCCGCGCCCTCATCGGCGGAGCTGTCCTCCGCAGGCTCGTCCGAGGGCTCTTCCGCGGGAAGTTCTTCGGTGACGATCTCCTCCCCGCCCGAAGCCTGCTCGTCCTCTATCGGGACTGCCGTACTGCTTCCGTCGGCGCATATGATTATCACGGAGTCCTCCTCCGCAACGCCCTCGGCTACGTTCTCGCCGCAGGGGTCGCTTATGGTGACGGTATAGCCGTCCCCCGCCTTTGCCGCAAGCTCTATGCGGCTGTCGGAGAGCGAGAATGTCATGCTGTCCGAATCCGACTCCACGCGATAGTAGTTCCCGCCGCCCAGCAGCTTCACATCGAGGGTGCAGCCCTCGGCAACGACGGTATAATCCCCCTCGGGAGCGGTGAACACCACGCCTTCCGCGTCGGCGCTCATGGTGTGTACGATGTCAAAGCCCTCGGCATAGGGCGTGAACTCCCCGTTCCTTATCTCCGCGCAGAGAGCGCCGTCGGCGCCATAGACGCCCGCGTTCTCCGAACCTACGGATATGGTCGAGCCTAAAGAGTAAAGACCCTCCTGACCCTTTCTCTGCCATACGTACCATACATCACTTATATCCACCCACGATATGGTATCGTAATCGTAATCCGTGTAATCCACCGAGAAAGCCACGTACTTCGTACCCTGCTTGAACAGGGTGATATATGCGCCGCTCATGGTCGGGTAGTTGCTGTCGTAGATGTAAAGGCGGTCGGTGTTGGCGTTGACGGTCTTCATCTTGTAGGCGAGAAGCGCGTGTCCCGCGCCGTTTTTCGCGTTATACAGGCATATCGGCAGGGGCTTTCCCTTGCCGTTCATGCAGTTCTTAGCGCGGGTGACTATGCTCTTAACGTCGTTCTCATGAGCCGTCATGCTGAGCTGTACCTTGTCCGAGAACTGTATGAGCTGCAAGGACTCTATGTATTCGAGCAGCGTCAGCCCCAGCGTCTTGTTCGTGTCCGTAAGGGAAAGGTTCTTGGCGAAATAATACCTGGAGTTGAAGGACTGGGGCTTTATGGTGCCGATGTTGAATATAGCCGAGCTTGCCGAGATGCCGAAGCAGTTCCCGAACCAGGATCTTCCGTAGAGGTCATAGAGAACATCAGCGGTGAATCTGTCATAGATGTACTTGTACCTCGCGCGGGGGATAACGTAATTCCTCGAATACCCGAATCCCGCGCTGCTGTTATCAAATGTGTAGCGCAGCGTGGCAAAGCTCGGAGCTGCCCAGTGAGCGTAGAACGTCCTGTCCCTGACGTTCGATATGCGGGTGTTGTAGCCTATCCTCGTGCCGCCCGACTTCTTGGTGTACCAGCCCATGAAGGTATACCCCGACTTCCTCGCCACGGGCAGAGCGCCGACTATCGTTCCCGACTTGTAGGTCTTGGTCTTGCTCGAAATGCTCCCGCCGCAGGGGTCGAAGGTCAGCAGGCATGAGTTCTTCTGCCATGAAGCCTTGAGGGTGAAGTTCTTTTTGAGCTTTATCTTAGTCTTTTCCGTGACCTTGGTGCTTCCGTAGTACCAGCCGAGGAAGCTGTAGCCCTCCTTTGTCGGGGTCGGGAGCGGCGAGATAGTACCGCCGTATGTCACCTTGGCTTTCTTGGCAGAACACGTTCCGCCGTCGGCGTCGAAGGTCACGGTGAGGGTGAGCGTTTCGGCGGCAGAGGCTGCTATCGCGCTGTCTGCCCCGAAGGGCGCAAAGGCAGCCGCGTCCCCCAAAGGCGCTGCCGCCATCATCACCGCCGCCGAAAATGCGGCGAGCTTCTTTATCCCTTCGCTTTTCATGTACTTTTCTTTCACGTTATCACCTTTCCGAAATATGAGATATCTCGTCTGCCATGCGGCACGCCGTCACGGTCTTGAAGCGCTCCGAGAAGCCGTGTCCCTGTGCGGGGAAAACGAACAGCTCCGCATTATCCATGCGCTCAGCGAGCCGCTTTGAATACTCTATATCCACCACGCCGTCCTCGTCCCCGTGGAAAATGACAGTCCTGCCCTTATACCCGGCGGCGCATTCGTAGACATCGTAACGGGGCAGACCGTCGATGTAGGCTCTGCCTATGGTCATTCCGTTAAAGTCCGTGGGGTGCCGCAGGGCGTTTTCGTCCTCCGCAGCCCAGCGCCAGTCGTCGGGTATGCAGAAGGCGGGGTAGATAAGGAACACTCCCGCAGGCGGCGTTTCAAGGGTCGGAGCGGTCAGCGCCGTAACGAAGCCCCCCTGACTTTCGCCCGCAAGGAACAGCCTTTCGCCATCGACCCACGGGAGCTTTTTCGCATCGGTTATCGCGGCTGTGAGGTCAAGTATCTCGCTTGATACCGACATCTGCTCGGTGCTGCCGCTGCTGTTTGAATCGGGAGAACCGCCCCGGAAATCGAAGCAGTAAACGCCTATCCCCCGTCCCGCGAGCCTTTCGGCATAGCCGCGCATACCGAGGGCGTTCCCGTTATATCCGTGGGCGAGTATCACGGCAGGGCACTTCCCGCCCCCTCGGACGCTATCGGGGATATACAGCTCCGCATAGACCGTATCTGTCCCGAGCATGAAAAAATGCTCCTTACGCTCAAAGCCCGAGAGCCACTCGTAAATATCGACCCTCACGCCCTTATCGGTGCCCGTGACCTCTCCCGAAAGCTCTGCGGTCATGAGCCTTGACAGCGCCCTGCTGTCGGTGACTGCCTTGGGGACGGTCTTTGTGGACCCCTCTGTTGAGGTGCCGTTGTTCTCTATGAAAATGCGGCAGTCCTCACCCATGCAGTCCCTGCCCTCCAGAACATACCTCGCCGAAAGCTCGCAGACACCCTCGCGGCATTTCTGCGTATCGGCGGCGGAGGGCATTATCCTGCCCGTGAAATACTCCGACTGCGATGTTCCGTGAAAGGGCAGGAAATTCACGCTCTCCCCGCCGTTCCCCGTCACCGTCACACAGCCGTCGATCTCCGCGTTTATCGTAAGCAAAAGCTCTCTGCTCCCGTTCATCGCTTTATCTCCCAATAATATCTTCTCTTAGTCTCGGTAAGCTCCTCCGAAACGCCGTGTTCGGGGTCGTAGAACAGCCCCTCGCAGTACAGCGACCAGTGCCAGCAGCGGGGCGTTTCAAGGCTCAGCATACACAGCGGCGGAAGCTCACGCTTGTCCTTGAAGGCTCTCCGCTCCTCCGAGACCTCCGCCCCGAACTCCCGCAGGGTGCGCTTCATCTCGGCTAAGTCCGTCTCGCGGTCGTTGTCAAGGAAGCGGCATATCTCCTCCGCCGTCTTCCCCAGCACCATAGCCAGCACCGCCTGTCCGCATTGCAGGTCGGTGGGCTCGTGTATGTAGTTTATCTTCATATGCTCCCTCTGCACTTGAAATGCTTTTTATTCTCATACATGGCGTTGTCCGCGCGGTCGAAAACGGCTCTCATGCTTCGGTCGCGGGAGCGGTCGAACTCCGACATTCCGTAGGCTATGGTCACGAGCCCCGCCTTGCGGTTCGATTCCACGAGCTCCTCCAGAGCCTTGGTCAGCGCCGTTCGGCTGTCGAAATCCTCGCCCCGCAGTATCACCGCGAACTCATCGCCGCCCACGCGGAACACGGGGCTGTGAGAGAATATCTTGCAGATGATGCGGCAGGCTTCCTTGATGTACTCATCGCCAACGTTGTGACCCAGGCTGTCGTTTATCAGCTTCAGCCCGTTCATATCCGAAACGACCACCGCGAACTCCCCGCAGATACCATCGGAGATATGCCTGTCAAGCTCCTCCTCGGCGCGGAGGAAGGCGTGCTTGTTCTTGACCCCCGTGAGCCCGTCCTTTGAAGCCTGCTCCATAGCGCTCCCGAGCTTCTCCATGTATTCAAGCTCCTTGCGCATGACCGCGTCTATGTTCATGACGCCTATGACTATATGCTCCTCGTCGTTCTTCGGGCAGATGACGTTCATGGTGACATACTGCGGCACTCCCTCGAAAAGCTGGCGGTAAGTCAGCGAGTAGGAGCCGTTAAGCGAGAGCTTCCCCAGAAGGGTATCTCTTTCGAGCGCCGCGCCTACCCTCTCTATGTCCTCGGGATAGATATATTTCCTCGTATCCACAGCCGCAGCAGTGAAGAAATCGTCCCCGCTCGCCTCTATGCCGAGCTTTGAATACTCGGCGCTGGCGTTGTACTGGATATAGTGGTTGGTCTTGGTACTTATATAGTATATGACCTCGTAGCGGCTGGCGAGGGCGTTTGCTATCTGCGAATAGGTGCGGCGTTCTTCCTTGACCTTGCGCTCGCGGAGGTACTGCTCCTCGACGCAGCGGACGCCTATCACCACGAACTTGTCATCTATGCCGCGTATGGTCTTCAGCGAATAGTGCTGAGGTTCGCCGTCTATTATTAGCCTGTAATCGAGGGTAAAAGCCTTGCCGCCCGCAAGCGTTTCGAGCACGTTCTCCCGCCTGAATGCTTCGAGGAACTTGCCCCTGTCCTCCTCATATACGAGGATATTGCAGTTCATGACCGAATCGGCAAAGAAGTCCTCCCCCGAGGAAACGACTGCCAGCTGGTCGCTGCCTATGCCCTTGCGGTACTCCACGTAGGAAGAGTCCTCTGTGTTGACATAGTAAAGGCTCTCATAGTCGCCCGCCAGCGCCAGCGCCAGACGTTCGTATGTCATCTCACGTATGTTTCCGTCTTTGATCTCTTTCTCCACAAGACCGCCTCCCCTGATGTGATATACTTATAATCATTATACTACACATAAAGCAAATTGTCAACGTTTTTTTAACATTTTACACGAAAATCAATTTTGAACCATTTATTGGAAAGCGTGTAGGTGCGCCCCTACATAATACATATACTCCCCTCTGTTCCAAATCCACCAATAACTCCCTTGCAGGGCGCCAGCCCAACTGCGGTCGTGCGCCTTGATAAAATCCGTTTCTGCACGAATCTATTGTCGGCTTTGAAACAGAGGGGAGTATAAATATCACAGGTCGATTTTTAAAAATTGATCTCCGTGAACAATTTACAAGTAAAGCGTTCCCGTCCCTCCGATGGTGGTACAGCAGGGCAAACTCCGCCGGAACGGTTGATGATAGTCAGTTCAAAATTTGTACAATTTATTAAATGTGCGGAAAATACTTGACAAAGGCTTCAAAATATTGTACAATAAATTTATGCATTATTTTTTACATATTCTGTTACGCGCGTGCCCTGCGGCGCTGTGCGTTTTGGTTTTATAAAATGATAAATGCTTATGTATCTTTAAAATTTCATATTGTGACGGAAGGATAAGATATGCCGCGCATTATGCCTGCGCGGAATGTATTATTATTTTTCCGTTCTTGAAGGAGGAAGGCTAAACAATGAGTGTAGGTGTAGTTATCGCTCTTTGTGTCGCGGCTCTTATAGTCGGCGCTGCCGCTGCCGGTTATATCTGCTTCAACAAGGGCATAGCTTATCGCCAAAGAACTGCCGAAGCCGCCATAGGCTCCGCCGAAAAGGAAGCGGAACGTCTTATAGCGGAAGCTGAGAAAGCTGTCGCGGGCGCCAAGAAAAGCTCGGAGAAGATCCTTGCCGAGGCTGAAAAGAACGCCGATTACCTGAAAAAGGAAAAGCTCGTCGAGGCTAACGATCAGATCAACAAGCAGCGTCAGGAAGCTGAGAAAGAGCTCAAAGAAAGGCGCAGCGAGGTCACAAGGCAGGAGAGAAGGCTGAATCAGAAGGAGGAATCTCTTGACAAGAAGATGAACTCCTTAGAGCGCAAGGACGAACAGCTCCAGAATCAGCTGAAAAAGGCGGAGGACAAGTACGCGGAAGCCGAAAAGCTGTGGGAGAGCCGCAGGTCTGAGCTCGAACGCATATCTCAGCTCACCGCAGAACAGGCCAAGGAATACCTGCTTGCAAGTCTTGAGGACGAGCTTACCCACGAAAAGGCGGTAAGGCTCTCGGCTTACGAGTCGCAGCTAAAGGACGAATGCGAGAGCAAGGCAAGGCAGTATATCTCCCTCGCGATCGCGCGGTGTGCCGCGGATCAGGTGTCCGAGACTGCCGTATCGGTGGTAACGCTGCCGAACGATGACATGAAGGGCAGGATCATAGGACGTGAGGGCAGGAACATAAGGGCTATCGAAACTCTTACGGGAGCCGACCTTATCATCGACGATACGCCCGAGGCTATCACGATATCCTGCTTCGATCAGGTTCGCAGAGAGATCGCAAGGATAGCCCTCGAAAAGCTCATTGCCGACGGACGCATACACCCGACACGCATCGAGGAAATGGTCGATAAGGCAAGACGAGAGGTGGAACACAAGATCAAGCAGGAGGGTGAGCGCGCTGTTCTGGAGACCAACGTTCACGGGCTCAATCACGAGCTCATCAAGCTGATCGGAAGACTTCGCTACAGGACGAGCTACAGGCAGAACGTTCTCGATCATTCCATAGAGGTAGCACACCTTGCGGGCATGATGGCGAGCGAGCTGGGCGTTGACGCGAACCTTGCACGCCGCGCGGGACTGCTGCACGATATCGGAAAGGCGCTGAGCTATGAGATAGAGGGCTCGCACGTTCAGATAGGCGTTGACGTCTGCAAGAAGTATAAGGAATCTCCCGATGTTATCCATGCGATAGAGGCTCACCACGGCGACGTTGAGACACGCACCGTCGTTGCGGCACTCGTTCAGGCGGCGGACGCCATCTCGGCGGCAAGACCCGGAGCGAGAAGCGAGAATTACGAGAACTATATCAAGCGTCTTGAAAAGCTCGAGGAGATATGCACATCGTTCGAGGGCGTTGAAAAGACCTACGCTATCCAGGCGGGACGCGAGGTCAGAGTAATGATAAAGCCCGAAAAGCTCAATGACGAGAAAATGGTGATCGTTGCAAGAGAGATCGCCAAGAAGATCGAGAGCGAGATGAACTATCCCGGTCAGATCAAGATCAATCTTATACGCGAGAGCCGCGTCGTTGAATACGCTAAATGATCTCGAAGGCGGACGAAAAGTCCGCCTTTTCTTTTACAATCAGGAATTGCGGTGATAAAGAAATGGCAAAAAAAGAAAATACATACAGCAGGAAAACGGATAAGCACGACGAGCACAAGCATCTGTTCGGTTCGTCGGGAAATACGGATTTTATCATAAACATGACCCCCGAGGGGGCTAAGAAGCTGGCGGGCATCTATGCTATGATCGCGATAATACTGGTCGGGATATCGGCTGTGCCCTATTACCTCGGTAAACAGTTCGGCACGCCGAATCAGATGCTCATGCTACAGACCGACCTTAACCAGGGGCTCGCGATACTGATAATGACCGCCGTGGTACTGGCGGGATTCGTCGGTGCGCTGGTGTTCATGGTGCTCTGCGTCAAGAAGGAGGTCGTCCTTGCAAGGAACAGGGGACTGCTCATATTCGCGGCGATCATCGCGGCGGCGCTCGTATCGACCCTCGCCTCCGCCGACCCGCTGACAGGCATATTCGGCTATCTCGACCGCGCCGAGGGACTGCTCACGCTGATGGGATACATCGGTTTTTTCACCATAGGCATATGTCTAACCGACGACAAATGGCGGAAGAACGCGGGCAAGACCATAATAGGCATAGGGACGGCGAACGCGGTGATCGGTATATTGCAGAGCATACCCGCCCTTGCGAAATATGTTCCGAGTTACTATAACTACCTTTTCGCAGACCTGCGCACCAACATATTCAGAGCCGAGTATTTCAACGCATACGCGGGCTATGACGCTTCCTACGCGGCGGACGGCGTGACCTGTTCGCCCTTTGCGCTGGCGGCGCTCATGACCGTAGCTTCGGCGCTGGCGCTGGACCGCGCGGCTTACGCGGAGAAGAATTCCTCACGAATAATTAATCTCGTATGTACGGGGCTCATGTTCGGAGCGGCGATAGTGACCCAGACCATCACGGCTCTTATCGGCATAGGGAGCGTCATAGTGATTTCCCTCGTGATATCCCTGACCGACCGAAAGTGCGAGGGCGAGAAGAAGGGCGCAAACAAGGCGGCTGTCGTCACTTCCCTGCTGGCGGCAGTGACCTGCGGTGCGATAGCGGCGGGCGTGGTGCTGACCGACAATTTCAGACTTCGCGACGAGCACATCATGTTCACCGACTCCTTTGAGCGGCTCTCGATAGCGCCATTCGCCCACCCCGCACACGAAGACAACATCTACCCGACTCTTTGGTACGAGGGCTGGCTGACCTTTACGGATCACGCGGTACTCGGCGTGGGACCCGACTGCTGGATCACCATGTATGCCGACGGCGAGGGCATGGCAACAGACCGCACCTACAACGAATACCTCGACACCGCCCTTACGCGCGGAGCAGTCGGACTTGCGCTGTACCTCGTCCTGCTGGTGATGACCTTCATCAAGGCGGCAAGAATGCTCGCAAAGGCTCACAGAGGGGATATCGACAAGGGCACAGCATACGGCTTGTTCACGGCATATACGGCGTATCTGATACAGGCTTTCGTGAACATTACCTCCCTCACCGTTACACCGTTCTTCATGCTCACGGCAGGCATCATATGGAGCTATGAAGCCGTCACGGGGAGCCCGAAAAAGAATGCCGAGGAAAAGGATAATAATTGACAAACCTTGTATCTCATGATATAATATAGATACCGACTTATCAGACACAAATATTTTTTCGTAAAGGAGCGGAAAATATGGCAGTATACAGAATTTATGTTGAAAAAAAGCCCGGGTTCGCGGCGGAGGCAGGCTCACTCAAAGCAGACCTTAAAGGCGCTTTCGGGATAGCCCTTGACAGCGTGAGGATACTCAACCGATATGACGCGGAGGGGCTTTCCGAGGAGGATTTCAGGGCGGCTGTACCCGTTGTTTTCTCCGAGCCCGCGGTAGACGTCACTTTCGACCATATGCCCGAACTGAAGGATAACGAGCGGGTCATCTGCGCCGAGTATCTCCCCGGACAGTTCGACCAGAGAGCCGATTCCTGCGCACAGTGTATCTCGCTTCTGCGCGGCGGCAAGCGCCCCACCGTCAAGAGCGCAAGAGTTTACATCTTCGGCGGCGATATCTCCGACGAGCAGATAGATACCATAGAGCATTACATCATCAACCCCGTTGAATCCCGCCGCGCAAGGCTCGACCGCTTTGAGACCCTTGATGTGAAATACGATATCCCCACCACCGTAAAGACTGTGGAGGGCTTCATCACTAAGTCAGACGACGAGCTTAAAGCCATGCTCGCGGAGCTGGGGCTCGCTATGGACTTTGACGATATCCGCTTCTGTCAGGCGTATTTCCGCGACACCGAAAAGCGCGACCCCACTATCACCGAGATACGCATGATAGACACCTACTGGTCGGATCACTGCCGTCATACCACATTCTCGACCATAATCGACGATGCGGAGATAAGCGCCGATTATATCGCCGACACCTACAAGGAATACAAGGCTGCCCGCGCCGATCTATACGCGGGACGCAGCGACAAGCCCGAGACACTTATGGACTTGGCTGTTATCGGTGCAAAGCAGCTCAGAAAGGCAGGGCTCCTCGACGATCTGGACGAGAGCGAGGAGATCAATGCCTGCTCGATAAAGATCACCGTTGACGTGGACGGCGGTAACAACGGAGTTGTTACGCCCGAGGACTGGCTGCTCATGTTCAAGAACGAGACCCACAACCACCCTACCGAGATAGAGCCCTTCGGCGGCGCTGCGACCTGCCTTGGCGGCGCGATACGCGACCCCCTCTCGGGCAGGAGCTACGTTTATCAGGCAATGCGCGTGACGGGTGCGGCTAATCCCCTCGTTCCTGTTGGAGACACCATAGAGGGCAAGCTGCCACAGAGAAAGATCACCGTCGGCGCGGCGAACGGCTACAGCTCTTACGGAAATCAGATCGGTCTTGCGACGGGTCATGTAAACGAGATATATCACCCGGGCTATGTGGCTAAGCGCATGGAGATAGGTGCGGTAATAGGCGCCGCTCCCGCAAAGAACGTAAGGCGCGAAAGACCCGCTGCGGGAGATGTTGTGATACTCCTGGGCGGCAAGACGGGACGCGACGGCTGCGGCGGCGCTACGGGCTCATCGAAATCCCACACTCTCCACTCCCTCGAAAGCTGCGGCGCGGAGGTACAGAAGGGCAACGCTCCCGAGGAGAGAAAGCTGCAAAGACTGTTCCGCGACCCCTATGTCACCTCGATGATAAAGCGCTGCAACGACTTCGGTGCGGGCGGCGTTTCGGTAGCTATAGGCGAGCTGACCGACGGTCTTGAGATAGACCTCGATAAAGTCACGAAGAAATACGACGGTCTTGACGGCACGGAGCTTGCTATCTCCGAATCGCAGGAGAGAATGGCAGTAGTCATAGCCGCGGAGGACACCGAAAAATTCATGGCGGCGGCTGCCCGCGAGAACCTCGAAGCTACTCTCGTGGCGGTGGTCAAGGAAGAACCGAGACTTCGCATGAACTGGTGCGGGAACACGATAGTCGATCTCTCCCGCGAGTTCCTTAACTCCAACGGCGCGGAAAAGCACACCACAGTGAGCGTTCCCAAGCCCCTTATCGGCACAGCCAATGCGGGCGAGGACGCGGCGGAGCGTTGGGAAGCCATGATCTCGGACCTGAACATCTGCTCGCAGAAAGGTCTTGTGGAGCGCTTCGACTCCACCATAGGCGCGGGCACCGTTCTCATGCCCTACGGCGGCAAGTATCAGGACACCCCCACGCAGGCTATGGCGGCGAAGATACCCGTCCTCGGCGGCGAGACAAAAACAGCTTCGATAATGGCGTGGGGCTACGACCCCTATCTGTCCTCCCAGAGCCCTTATCACGGCGCTATGTCGGCGGTAGTCGAAAGCGTTGCAAAGGTAGTCGCGGCGGGCGGAGCTTACGATACTTGCAGGCTCACCTTCCAGGAGTATTTCGAGCGCACCCGGAACGACCCCGAACGCTGGGGCAAGCCCTTCGCGGCGCTTCTCGGCGCTTACAAGGCGCAGATAGAGCTGGGCTGTGCGGCTATAGGCGGCAAGGACTCCATGTCGGGCACCTTTGAGGACATCGACGTCCCCCCGACCCTCGTTTCCTTCGCGGTGACTACTCAGAACACCGACCGCATCATCTCCGACGAGTTCAAGAAGGCAGGCTCAAAGGTAGCCTACATCGCCCCCGAGTACAACGCGGACAAGCTCGTAAACTTCGATTCACTCAAGAAAGTATTCAAGACCGTCGAGGGTCTTATCGCCGAGGGCAAGGCTGTTTCGGTATGGGCAGTATCCTACGGCGGCGTTTCGGAAGCCGTTGCGAAAATGGGCTTCGGAAACCGCATAGGTTTTAAGTTCACCGACAAGCTGACAGCCGAAGAGCTGTTCAGACCCTGCTGCGGCGCTTTCGTTATAGAGCTTGCCGAGGGAGCTGCCGCCGACGGACTGCGCATAATAGGCGAGACGACAGAAGAATTTGCCATAGATAACGGCTACAAGATAGACGGCGAAAAGCTGCTGAAGCTCTGGAGCGAGAAGCTCGAGCCCGTGTTCCCGACCAAGGTCGCAGAACCCGCCGAGAAGCCCGAGGTCTACAGCTATGAAGCCGAGAAACGTCCTTCTCCCGCGATAAAGTACGCAAGACCCAAGGTGCTTATCCCCGTATTCCCCGGTACGAACTGCGAATACGACACGGCAAGAGCCTTCGAGCAGGCGGGTGCGGAAGCGAAGATATTCGTTGTCCGCAACCTCACGAGCGAGATGATAGAGGAGTCCGTGGCGGAGATGGAGAAGCTCATCAAGCAGTCCCAGATAGTCATGCTCCCGGGCGGATTCTCGGGCGGCGACGAACCCGACGGCTCGGGCAAGTTCATCGTTTCGTTCCTCAGAAATCCCCGTCTTACCGACGCGATACACGACCTCCTGAAGAACCGCGACGGACTTATGCTGGGCATCTGCAACGGCTTCCAGGCGCTCGTGAAGCTGGGACTTGTGCCCTACGGCGAGATAGTCCCCATGCGCGGCGATTCGCCCACGCTGACCTTCAACACCATAGCCCGTCACCAGTCCAAGATGGTAAACACCCGCATAGCCTCGAACAAGTCCCCGTGGCTCGCCTCCTGCAAAGTGGGGGATATACACAACATCGCCATTTCCCACGGTGAGGGACGCTTCACCGCCACCCCCGAGGAAGTAGCAAGGCTCGCGGCTAACGGTCAGATAGCGACCCAGTACGTTGACTTGGACGGCGTTCCGACCTACGACATTCAGTTCGACCCGAACACCTCCGTTCAGGCTATAGAGGGCATAACCTCCCCCGACGGCAGAGTTCTCGGCAAGATGGGACACTCGGAGCGCAAGGGCGATAACGTCTGCAAGAACGTACCCGGTGAGAAGGATCAGCAGATATTCGAGAACGGCGTCAAGTATTTCAAGTGATATTAGATCACAGCGGCTTTCTGCCGATGAAAACAGTTCTGTTATACACAGTCCTGATGAGCCTGATGACTTTCGCTGTTTACGGCACAGACAAGACACGATCGAAGGTCACAGACCCAAGGCGGCGTAAAAGGCGTATCCCCGAAAGAATATTGCTCTTGCTCGCCTTTGCGGGCGGAGCATTCGGTGCGGCGGCGGGTATGCTGTTATTTCACCACAAGACACGGAAAAGAAAGTTCGGCGTACTCGTACCGCTCGCCGTTATTCTTTGGCTCGCGGTGCTTTCGTATACGATATACCTCGGAGCTGCGGGAGAAAATACCCGATCGCTGTAATTATCAAAAAGGAGGAAAAGTAATGGATCAATTGTTAAGGATATTAAAGACCAACGCCCGCCTGCCATCGGCAGAGCTTGCGGTCATGGTGAACATGAGCGAAGCAGAGGTTGAAGCAAAGATCGCCGAATATGAGAACAGCGGCGTTATAAAGGGCTACACGGCTATAATCGACGACATCGCCGTTGACCCCACCCTCGTCACCGCGCTCATAGAGCTGAAAGTCACCCCCCAGTCCCAGAGCGGCTACGACGCCATCGGGCGGGAGATCGCGAATTATGACGAGGTGGACAGCGTTCGGCTCATGTCGGGCTCATATGACATACTTGTTAGCGTAACGGGACGGAGCGTGCGCGAGGTATCGCAGTTCGTTTTCGCAAGGCTCGCGGCGATAGACGGCGTGACTTCGACCACCACACACTTTGAGCTCAAATCCTACAAGTTCAACGGCGTGCAGATATTTGACGGCGAGACCGACGAGAGAGGAATGATATCCCCATGAATACCGATTACGACAAGCTGCTCAACTCCCGCGTCGTTGACATGAAGCCCTCGGGGATAAGGCGCTTCTTCGACATGGCGGCGCATATGCAGGGAGTAATATCTCTCGGCGTGGGCGAGCCCGATTTCAAGACCCCCTGGGCGATACGCGAGGCGGCTATCGACACCCTCAAAAAGGGCCGCACCTGCTACACCGCGAACTCGGGGCTGATAGAGCTTCGGCAAGAGATAGCAAAATACATCAAGGACACCGTACACACCGACTACGACCCCGAGCATGAGATACTCGTGACCGTGGGCGGCTCGGAGGCTATCGACCTTGCGGTGAGAGCCATAGTGTCCCCCGGGGACGAGGTGCTGGTCTGCGAGCCCAGCTTCGTCTGTTACTCCCCGATAGTCACGATGATGGGCGGCAAGCCCGTCCCGCTGGTGACTAAGGTAGAGGACGAGTTCAGGCTCACCGCCGAAGCTCTCAAAGCCGCCATCACCGACAGAACCAGGCTCCTGATACTCCCCTACCCCAACAATCCCACGGGGGCTATCATGCGCCGTGAGGACCTGGAAGCGATAGCCGAGGTGCTTCGCGGGACGGATATATTCGTCATTTCCGACGAGATATATTCCGAGCTGACCTACTCGGGCAAGCACTGCTCGATAGTCGAGCTTGCGGATATGCGTGAGCGCACGGTGCTGATAAACGGCTTCTCGAAGGCGTTCGCAATGACGGGCTGGCGACTGGGCTTCGCGGCGTGTCCCGAGGGGATAATGAAGCATATGCTCAAGCTCCACCAATACTGCATAATGTCCTCACCGACCACGAGCCAGTACGCGGCGATAACCGCCCTCCGCGAGTGCCTGGAGGACACCCAGCGCATGAAGGAGGAGTACGACGCCCGCCGCCGCCTTGTGGTGAACGGCTTCAATAAGCTGGGGCTCACCTGCTTCGAGCCGCAGGGCGCGTTCTACGTGTTCCCCTGCATAAAGTCCACGGGGCTTTCGAGCGAGGAATTCTGCGAGCGGCTGATAAACTCCAAGAAAGTCGCGGTAGTCCCCGGGGGCGCATTCGGCGACTGCGGCGAGGGCTTTATCCGCGTGAGCTACGCCTATTCGGTGAGCCACCTCAAAGAAGCGCTCAAACGCATTGGGGAGTTCCTTGCGGAAATTCGGAATCAGGAATCAGGAATGCGGAATTGAAGGCGCACAGCAAAGCTGTGTGCGGTCGCCTTTCGGCGGACTGTAGTTTCCGAGGAAGCTAATAAGAGTGGTGATATTATGAGAAGTCTGAAAGTCCGCGCTTACGCCAAGCTGAACCTTTACCTCGACATCACGGGGCGGCGGGCGGACGGGTATCATGAGCTTAAAACCGTCATGCAGTCAATCGACCTTTGCGATGAGCTGACATTCACCCTTTCCGACGGCGCGGGGATAGAGCTTCGCTGTAAGCGTCCCGATGTTCCGACCGATGAGAGCAATCTTGTGTGGAAAGGCATTTCGGCGGTGCTGAGCTATGCTTATTTTCAGCCGGGGTGCAGGATAACTGCGGAAATTAAAAAGAATATCCCCTCGGGCGCGGGCATGGGCGGCGGCAGCGCCGACTGTGCGGCGGCTATACTCGCGATGAACGAGCTGTTCCACCTCGGGCTGTCTGCCGAGGAGCTCATCACGGCGGGGAAGATGTGCGGCGCGGACGTGCCTTTCTGCATAACGGGCGGAACGGCGCTCTGCGAGGGCATAGGCGAGGTCATGACCCCGCTCGAAACGCCGAAAGACATCTGCTTTGCGGTGGTAAAGCCCGATGAGGGCATATCCACCCCCGCGGCTTACAAGGCATTCGACAGCAGGGGCACGTTCTCGGGGGGGGACTATGAGCGGTTCTCCGAAGCGCTTTCTGACGGCTCCGCAAGGGCCATAGGCGGGGCGCTGTACAACGCCTTCACCAATGCCGACGAGCCCGCGTTCATAGCGGACGCCAAATCTGCGCTTATCCGCGCGGGAGCCTATGGCGCGGAAATGACGGGGAGCGGCTCGGCGGTGTTCGGAGTGTTCGACGATGAAGCCAAAGCAAAGGCGGCGGCAGAAAGCGCGGAACTGCCATTTTACGGCGTATACCGCCCCATCGCAGCAATTCGGAATTAGGAATTCGGAATGCGGAATTAAAGGTGTCGCCTTACGGCGACGGATCGCGATCGCTTTGCTCCGCAGATACTATAAAAGCGGCTGCTGTCCCAAATTTTGGACAACAGCCGCTTTTTTATTGCCTGTCAAAGTATTTTTTCCCGCCGCTCGGGTTGAAGTAGGTGCGGATATATCCGTCGGTCGAGAGCACAACAAATTCGTTTGTGGATTCGAGGTAATAGACCCCGTCGCCGTCCTCGGCTTCGGTCTTGTAAAGAGCTTCGGGGGAGTTTATCACGTCGCTCGCGGCGCGTTCGTAGTCCTCGGCGCTTGAAAAGCCCATCTCTATGCCGTGCTTTTGGTAATGTTGGGTCAGGTACTTATTGTTTCGGAAGCGGTACTCGGTATACTCGGCGGCTTCCGTTTCTTCGGAGTTATCTGTGACCTTCTCCGCAGTCTCTGCTTCGGCGGGCTGCGTTTCGGGAGCTTCGGTCGTCTGTTCGGTATCGGCGGGAACGCTCTCCTCCGTCACCTCGGTAGACTGAACAGCCGTCACGCTCGTGACAGCCACAGTTTCGGAGGTCACGCCCTCATCGGACTTCCCCGCCCCGCCGCAGGCAGTGAACGCAATTACCGCCGCAAACAGCGATACCGCTGCACCGAGTATCTTCTTTTTTATGCTCATATATTATCCTCTGCCGTCACTCAATGCTCAGATACTTGGACGGTATGCAGTCAAGGCATTCCATAGCCTGCTCGCGGGTTATGCCGTCGTTAAAATTGCGGGCGAACTGCTCGTCGGTGTATTTTGCGAGGGGGTAGACCTTGCAGTTGTACCACATACTGTCGAAGCTGTCAGCTTCAAAGTGAGAAATTGTGGGGATAGCCTTGATGTTGTCGAAGCTGACCTCGCCGCTGTCAAAATCATAGGTGATGTCAAGGTCGCCGAAAATGCCCACCGCCGAATGTCTGTCATACATGGTGTGGAAGAAGTTCCCCAGACCGTAGTAGCAGAATGCCCTGTGACCGTTCTCGCCCGTGACGAACCCGCAGGTGCTGACGCAGTGCGCCTGTGTGCCGATTATGAGGTCGGCGCCCCAGTCCGCAAGCTCGGGAGCCATAGTCTGCTGCTGGGCGTTGATGTCATGCACGACTTCCGTACCGAAGTGACAGGACACGACCACCACATCGGCTATCTCGCGGGCGTGCTCTATCTGCTGTTTTATCGTCACGTCCTCATCGAGATAAACCACCTTGCCGGGCTCGTCGTCATCGAGGAAAAAGCCGTTGGTATGCTCCATATAGCCTAAGAAAGCGAAGGTCACGCCGTTTACGGTCTTGGTGCGGATATTCTCGCTGTCCTCGGTGTCGCGGTAAGCGCCGTAGTGTACCACGTCCTTTGAATCCCAGTAATCAAGTGAGCTGATGAGCCCCTCGGAGCCTTTGTCGAGAACGTGGTTATTGGACATGGAGATGACATTGAAGCCCGTATCCACAACGGCGTCGCCGTCCTCGGTGGGGGTGGAGAAGATCGGGTAGGTGGAAGCCTCGAAAGCGTCATTGACGAGAGTTTCCTGATTGAGTATAGCGATATCGGCTTTCTGAACGTAGGGCTTTATCTCCTCATACATGGAGTGGAAATCGTACTTCCCGCCGCCCAGGGTCTTTGCTTCCTCGTAGATGTTGTCGTGGATAAGGTTGTCACCCGCACAAAGCAGGTGTACCGTAGCCGTTCCCGTGGTAGGCTTGTTCGGGTCGGCGGCAGGTTCTCCCTCGCCTTCGCCCTCACCCTCGGCTGTACCGTCGGCGGCGGGAGCGTCGCCCGGCTGTGCGGCGTTGGGGTCGGTCTGTCCCTCCTGAACGGGAGCGGCTTCGCCCTCCTGCGCGGGAGCTTCGGTCTGCGCGGCAGTGCCGTTATCTGCGGGAGCCGTTTTCCCCGCGCCGTCCTGCGCCCCGCAGGAGCCCAAAGGCATAGCCATCATCACAGCCGCAGCGACAAGAGCCGCCAGTCTTGAGAACTTCTTCTTCATTTTAAACACTTTCCTTTCAATTGATACTGAGCTTTGACCTGACAGCTTCTTCGATAAAGCTGTTCAGTGTCTGCTGATGTAACATCGCATACAGCGCGGCGCGTCTGTGCAGATCGCCGCTCAGCCTGACATTAAAGCTGCCCTTGTACGCGATCTCGGGCTCGACGTTCTCCTCCTTGCACATTGCAAGATATTCGTCCACCGCCCCATGAAAATCCTCGACCAGCTCGACCGCGTTCGTCCCCTCGTAGGAGATAAGCGACTTGATACCCTGCACCTTTCCGAAGAACACGCCGTCCTCCTCCGAAAACTCGACGCTGCCGATATAGCCTTTGTATTCGATGGTATTTTTCATATCAAACCCTCCTGTTCAAGCTGTTCGATAAGCTGTTTCTTCTGATAGGAAAGAAGCTCCTTACGCGGGTGAGGTTTATGGAGCAGTATTTTCACATTTGTGTTCGGTATAGAGAATGCTACCCTCGAACCGCTTGTTTTACCTTTATTATCTCGTATGAACGAGAAATGACCGAGTAGTTTTACAGCTTGCTCCCGCCTCCTGACCCGAACAACGTTACATTGTTTCATTTGTGTAGGGGCGCACCTATGTGTGCGCCCGTAGATAACGTAGGGTTTACCTTGCCATTGCCCGCCTGACGGCGGGTTTGGGGTTTCACGAAATGCGCTTCGCTGTTTCGTGAAATTAAATCGGCGATACGT
>CACZJT010000056.1 GCA_902781565.1 uncultured Ruminococcus sp. | reverse complement strand
CCGCGGGTGTCTGATATTTCAGCCACAAATAATTTTTGCCAAAGGCAAAAATGCCGCGAACTTCGTGCAGGGCTCTGCCCTGCCAAATTATGATTTATTTGACTACATTGTTCCTCTCCCCGCCGTCTGTCCATGCGCGGAGGTTCAGCTCTACCTCGCGCAGGAGCCTTTCGCGGGTCTCTACGGGCGCCCATGCAACATGGGGCGTGATGATACAGTTCTTCGCCCCGTACAACGCACAGTCCGCACGCATGGGCTCGGCGGTAAGACAGTCTATGCCCGCTCCCGCGATACGCCCCGCGTTCAAGGCGTCGGCTAAAGCCCGCTCGTCGATGAGCCCGCCCCGAGCCGTGTTGATGAGGAGCGCCGTCGGCTTCATGAGGGAAAGCGTTCTCTCGTTTATCATCTTCTCGTTGTCGGCGGTCAGCGGACAGTGCAGCGACACGATGTCCGCGCGGGAAAGAAGCTCATCAAGGCTCACAGCGGGAGTTCCGTCCGTTACCCGTTCGGGTGTGCGGGTGTGGGTGATGACCTCCATGCCGAAAGCCCGCGCTATTTCCGCCACCTGCCTGCCAATGCTCCCGTACCCCACGATACCCAGCGTCCGCCCGTAAAGCTCCGAGGTCGGTATGCCGAAGTAGGAGAACAGCCTGTAGTTTATCCAGCCGCCCTCCGCCACGTTCGCGGCGTATTCGGCGGTGCGGCAGTAGTGCTCCAGTATCAGCGCAAAGGTGTGCTGTGCCACCGCGTAGGTGGAGTATGAGGGCACGTTGCAGACTACAGCCCCGTGCCTTTTCGCAGCTTCGAGGTCTACGTTATTGTACCCCGTTGCGAAAAGCCCAACGTATCTGAGGTTCGGACAGCGCGAGAAAACCTCCTCGGTGATAAGGCACTTATTGCATATCACCGCGTCCGCTTCGCCTATCTCCTCGGCTACCTTGTCATTCGGGGTGAAGCCGCAGACCTTCGCTTCCCCAAGGGCGGTTATCCCGTCGAGGGAAACGTCCCCCCTTGTGACGGTCTCGGCGTCGAGTATCACTATCTTTATAGGTCTGTTCATGGTCTTATTCATCGAATGCGTTGTCTATTATCTTTTCGTCGCGTTCACGCTGTTCGTTCTCGGCGGCTTCGCGGCGTTCGGCAGCTTCGTCGGCGGCGGCTTCGGCGGCGAGCTTTGCGGCTTTCTGCTGTTTGTTGAAGCGTATCCCGAGCACCAGCGCCGCCGCGAGTATCACGGCTTCGGCAATGCCCAGTATCAGAAAATCCCTGTTCTCGGTGCAAAGCGAGGTCTGCGTCACGTAGGTAAGGTCTACCGCCAGCATTATGAGAAGATAATGCCAGCCGCCGCGCTTGTAGAATTGAAGCAGGTACACCGCCGTAGCGATGAGGCAGAAGCCGAAATGCTGTCCCGATGTGAGCGGGGTGTGGACGTTCTGCATACCTACGGCATCGGCGTCGAATATCGTCATGTTGAACACTCTCCTTATTAAAGCGGGTCTGAAGCCCACAACATATTATTATATCATATCTCCCATAGGATTTCAAGAGGAAAACGGTAAAAATATCGGAATGCTGAATGCGGAGACTATGGTATCTGCCTTTGACGAATGCACATAGCTTTGCTATGCACTTTCAATTCCGCATTCCGAATTCATAATTCCGAATTACCCTCAGTTCCTCCCCGTCCGAATCGAAGCGCACCGTACCGACCTCGGCGGTGATAAAGACGCGGGGAGAGAACTTCCTTATGCGGGTCAGGGCTTCCTCGTGGGGGTGTCCGTAGTCGTTGTCACGCCCGCAGGAAATGACCGTGTAAGTGGGGCTTACAGCCGCTAAGAACTCCGCGCCGCTCGATGAACTGCTCCCGTGATGACCCGCTTTGAGGACGTCCGCAGAGAGGGGCGCTCCCCGCATGAGGAACTCTTTTTCCTCCGCCTGTTCGCAGTCTCCCGTGATGAGGAAACGGTTCTTTCCGTGAGTTACCCGCACTATCACCGAGTAGTCGTTGAGGTCGTCATACTCCCCGCGCGGCGCGAAGGTGTCAAAGCCGCAGCCGCCGAGGGTGAAATGCTCGTCAGCCGCCTTGTGAAAGCCAATGCCCCGCGCTTCGGCGGCGTCAAGAAGCCCCTCATAAACGGCGCTCGTGGGGACAAGCTCCTCGGGAACTTCGGGCATTATGACCTCCCCCACATAAAACTGCTCAATGATATCAGCCGCTTCGCCGATGTGGTCGGCGTGGGGGTGGGTAAGTATCAGGTAGTCAAGGCTCACTATTCCCTCTGCATTGAGCCTTTTTATTACCGTATCATCGGCGTCGCAGTCGCCCGTGTCGATGAGCATATAATGCCCCTCCGAGCCGATCAGCGTGCAGTCGCCCTGTCCCACGTCTATGAACTCCGCGAATGCGGAAGTGCCGTTCACATCGGCGAAGCCCTCCTCCGCGCCTAAGTGGGGGAAAAGCCCGCCGAAAAGCCCGTACTGCCGCCCCGCCCACAAAGCCCAGCCCGTAACAGCCGTCACGAGAGCCGCCGTGAGCCGCGCGAATATCTTCTTGGCAGAGGGCGTTCTTTTCGCCGAGGGCTTATGCCTGCCGCGCTTTTTCGTCATCGCTTTTTCCTGCGGCTGTAGCGGCTCATATCGGGACGCTTCTTTTTGCCGCCGTTCTTCACGCGGGTATCGCGGGACTGCTTCGGGGCGCTCTCATACTCGCGGAGGTACTGCGGGTCGGGTGCGACGAGCTTGCCCTGACCGTGACCGATAAGGTCGCGCCTCCCCGCCTTAATGAGGGCTTCTATGACCTTTCGCTGGTTCTCGGGCTTGTAGTATTGGAGAAGCACCCTCTGCATAGCCTTCTCTTTCGGGTCGCGGGCAACGTAGACGGGCTCCATCGTGTAAGGGTCGAGCCCCGTGTAGAACATACAGGTCGAGATAGTTCCGGGGGTTGGGTAGAAGTCCTGCACCTGCTCGGGGCGGATATGGTTCTCTTTGAGGAACACAGCCAGCTCCACCGCGTCCGAGAGCCGCGAGCCGGGGTGGGAGGACATGAGGTAGGGGACAAGATAGCGCTCCTTCCCGTGCCTGCCCGTAAGCTCGTAGAACCGCCGCTGGAAGCGCTTGTATGCTTCTATGTGCGGCTTCCCCATCTTGTCGAGGACAGCCGCCGAGCAGTGCTCGGGAGCGACTTTGAGCTGTCCGCTGATGTGGTACTCGATAAGCTCATTCATGAAGGCTTCGTCCTTGTCCTCGATGAGATAATCGTACCTAAGCCCCGAGCGGATAAACACCTTCTTTACCCCCGGAAGAGCCCTCAGCCGACGGAGAATTTGCAGGTACTCGCTGTGGTCTACGCGGAGGTTTTTACACGGCTCGGGTGCTAAGCACTTTTTCCCCTTGCACAAGCCGTATTTGAGTTGTTTTTCGCAGGAGGGTCCCCTGAAATTCGCGGTGGGACCCCCGACGTCGTGTATGTAGCCCTTGAAGCCCTTCATCTTCGTGAGCTTCACGGCTTCGTCGATTATCGACTGTTCGCTCCTTACGGTCACGCGCCTGCCCTGATGGAGCGCTATGGAGCAGAAGTTACAGAAGCCGTAGCACCCGCGGTTGTGGGTTATCGAGAACTGCACCTCCTTGATGGACGGCACACCTCCCTCCCTGATATAGCAGGGGTGGAAGTCCCGTTCATAGGGCAGGGAGTAGATAAGGTCAAGCTCCTCGGTGGTAAGGGACTTTGCGGGCGGGTTCTGGACAAGCATTTTGTCCCCGTGGCGCTGTATGATAGTGCGCCCATAGACCTCGTCCTGCCAGTCGTACTGTATGCGGCAGGCTTTGGCATAGAGCCGCTTGTCCGAGCATACCTCCTTAAACGAGGGGCACTGCACGGCGCCGAGGGGCGTTTCCGAGGGGTCGCAGAGGTAGCAGGTCCCGCGCACATCTCGTATAGAGCGCACGTCCTCGCCTGACGCGAGCCTGTCGGCAAGCTCCGCCATAGAGTGCTCGCCCATGCCGAACATCAGTATATCAGCCCCCGAATCCACCAGCACCGAAGGCATTACCCTGTCGAGCCAGTAATCATAATGCGCGAAACGGCGGAGCGACACCTCCAGCCCTCCGCAGAGTATCGGTATCTCGGGAGCGGCTTTGCGGCAGAGCCTGCAATATACCGTGGCGGCGCGGTCGGGGCGTCTGCCGTTCTTCCCTGCGGGGGAGTAGAGGTCATCGGCGCGGGGCTTCTTTGCGACGGTATAGTGCGCCACCATCGAATCAATATTCCCCGCCGAGACCAGCCATGCGAGCTTAGGCTTCCCGAGGCGCAGTACGCTTTCAGGGTCTCGGAAGTCGGGCTGTGCGATGATACCCACCGTGTACCCCTTATATTCCAGGAGCCGCGAGATTATCGCCGCCCCGAAGCTCGGGTGGTCAACATAAGCGTCCCCGAGCACATACACGAAGTCGAGCTGCGAAATACCGCGCTCCTCCATATCACGTCTGCATATCGGCATAAAACCCATTTCCTCAACTCCTATTTTGAATGGGGGGACGCCGCTGTCGCGGCTTACCCCTGTACGAACTTGTTCGTACCGCCCCCTTCGTCGGCGCTTGTGTGCCTGCGCAATCGTTAGCACCACTGCGTGGGTGCGGTACGCTTCGCTCCGTTCACTATTTGCGCAGCGCGCCGACGTGGTTGTTCCTCACGGCTCGTGCGTGACCGCCCCTGTACGAACAAAGTTCGTACAAACCTGTTTGTACCACCGCCCCCGCTCCCCGCGATCTGATGCAGGGGGAACGAACTATGTTCTTGCAGGGCTTGGGGCAAGTCCGCGCATACAGATGCCCAATACGGGCGTTACGGTATCGGCGGCGGGAGCCACATGACCGTCACGGACTTCGCCTCGCACTATCTGTCCATAGAAAACTTTAGTTTTCCATCGGCACACTTCACAGCAGGTCGGGAGAGCGTTGGAGCAGGTGGGGATAAAACCGATACTCCGCAGGTTAAGTGGAACGCCTGTCAGACTTAGGTATGTTCCGATTCCTAAAAAGAAACCTAATATTTGGGAATAAACGTATCACCCGTAACAACACGTAACAACAGAAAATAAAAGTGATGTATACGCTGAAACCCTTGAAAATCAAGGCTTTCCGAGGTTTTGTAACAACGTAACAACAGATTTGCATAACTTTTAAAAAAGGGTCTGTTAGGAAAAAATATAAAGTTTACGAATTTTGATGTTACGTTGTTACGCCCATTAAAAACGCTGTTATTACGTGGGGTTTTCACTTAACTGTCCAAAAATTGTGACGTATACCTTTTGAGGTGTCAATGGTCGGCGTTTAGACCACAGCGCCCCGCCGAATACCGAACACTATCCACTACCCACTAAACACCCGGACTGCTTCCACGAACCGCCTTGCAAGCTCGGGGTCTTTGCCGCCCCCGCGACGCTCTACGCCGCTGCTCACGTCCACCATGTTTGGACGTACACTTGCTATGGCTTCCGAAACGTTATCGGGGGTCAGTCCTCCCGCAAGTATCAGCTCCCTGCCAGCGAGTGGGAGACCCGTCAGCTTGTCCCTGTCACAGAGCTTCCCGCTCCCCGGCTCTGCCGCATCGAACAGGAACGCCTTCACCCTTTCGAGCCGTGAACATCTCACAAGCTCCACTATACCAAAGTCATTGAAAGCCCGTATTATCGGCAATTCCGTACTGTTGTACATTTCTTCGGACAGTTCACCGTGTACCTGCAAGAAGTCGAAACCCGCACGCTCTATCGCCCGCGCCTGCTCCGCCGTGGGCGATACCGTCACCGCCGCCGACTTGATACCTTTCAGCCCCGCCGCAAGCTCCGCCGCTCTTTCGAGAGACAGGTTGCGCCTGCTCTTCGGAAAGAACATCACGAACCCCGCCATGTCCACCCCAAGGGAGTTCACGAGCTCTATGTCCTCGCGGCAGGTCATTCCGCATATCTTTATCTTCACGCCGCTCACTGCCCGAACACCTCTTTTGCGATGTCGCAGGACTGCTTTGCGTCCCTGGCGTAGTAATCAGCACCTATCTTCTCGGCATACTCGGGGGTAAGCACCGCGCCGCCTACCATTATCTTGCACTCGTGGTTCGCCCGCAGGAGCTTTATCGTTTCCTCCATGCCGCCCAAGGTGGTGGTCATGAGCGCCGACAGCCCGACGAGCTTCACGTCGTTCTCCTTCGCCGCCTTGACAACGAGCGCGGGGTCAACGTCCTTGCCGAGGTCTATCACCGTGTAGCCGTAGTTTTCGAGCAGCACCTTGACGATGTTCTTGCCGATGTCGTGTATATCTCCCTTGACCGTACAGATAACGATAGTCCCCTTTGAGACCCCCGCCGCGCCGTTCTTCGAGAGGTATTCCTTGATGACCTCGAAACAGCTCTGCGCCACGCCTGCCGTCTGTATGAGCTGCGGCAGGAACAGCTTTCCCTTCTCGAACTCCGCACCCACGCGGTCGAGCTCGGGGATAAGTATGCCGTTCACGATCTCCATAGGGTCGGTGCTTTCGAGCAGCTTCGCCGTGATAGCCGCCGCGTCGTTCTTCAAGCCCTTGGACATGGCGTAGCCCAAGGTCATTTCCTCCTGCTTGACTGCGGGAGCGGTAGCCGCGGGAGTCTCGCCGCCGTAGTTCGCCACGTACTCCTCGGCGTTCCTGTCTATGTTCGCAAGCAGCCTGTAAGCCCTCACCGCCGAGGTCATCGAAGCGATGTTCGGGTTCATGATAGGCAGGTCGAGCCCCTTTGTCAGAGCCATTGTCAGGAAGGTGCGGTTGACTATCTCGCGCTGAGGAAGTCCGAAGCTGATGTTCGATACGCCGAGCACCGTCCGCACTCCCAGCTTCTCCTTGCAGATACGCAGGGCTTCGAGGGTCTGCATCGCCGCCTCCTGCTCCGCCGAACAGGTCAGCGTAAGGCAGTCGATACAGATATCTGAGCGCGGTATGCCGTATTCATCGGCGCGGCGGCATATCTTCTCGGCTATCGCCACGCGCCCCTCTACGGACTTCGGTATGCCTCCCTCGTCAAGGCAAAGCCCCACCACCGCGGCGCCGTACTTCGCCACAAGGGGCAGCACCGCGTTCAAAGACTTCTCCTCGCCGTTTACGGAGTTGACTATGGGCTTGCCGTTATAGATACGAAGCGCCGCGTCAAGCACCTCGGGGGTCGAGGAATCTATCTGCAAGGGGGTGTCGCAAATGCTCTGCACCGCCTTTACCGCGCTTATCATCATCTCTTTCTCGTCTATCCCCGGCAGACCCACGTTGACATCGAGTATCTCCGCACCCGCGTCTATCTGCTCTATCGCCTGATTGCAGATGTAGTCAAGGTCATGCTCGCGGAGTGCCTGCTGGAAACGCTTCTTGCCCGTGGGGTTAATGCGCTCGCCTATGATACGCGGGCAGTCTATGACCACCGCCGTATTCGCCGAGCATACCATAGAGGGCAGCGTTTTCTTCACTGCCGCGCACTTTTCGCCCTCGAAGTTCTTTACCACCGCGCGGATATAATCGGGGCTCGTTCCGCAGCAGCCGCCGACTATCTTTATGCCGAGGGGTATCATCTTTTTGAGCAGCTCTCCGAACTCCTCGGGCATGACGTTGTATTTGTTCGTTACGGGGTCGGGCAGACCCGCGTTGGGCTTTATGATAACGGGCAGGTTCGTCACCGAGCAGAGCTTCTCGACTGCGGGATAAAGCTCGCGGGGTCCCAGCGAGCAGTTGATACCTATAGCGTCAGCCCCCAGTCCCCCGAGGGTCGCAGCCATAGATTCGATACAGCAGCCCGTGAACGTGCGCATATTCTCCTCGAATGTCATGGTACACAGAACGGGAAGGTCGCTGTTCTCCTTAGCCGCAAGCAGAGCCGCCTTGGCTTCGATGAGGTCTGTCATCGTTTCGATAACGATACAGTCCGCGTCCTTGCCCGCAAGTATCATTTCCTTGAAAATGTCGTAGGCTTCCTCGAAGGTCAGCGTTCCGTTCGGCTCTAAGAGCTGACCTATAGAGCCTATATCGAGGGCGCAGTAAGCCTTCCTCGAAGCGCGGGCTTTGGCGCGGTTCGCTATCTCCACCGCGATGGGTATTATCTCGGCGGGGGTCTTCCCCACCGAACGGAGCTTGTGACGGTTCGCGCCGAAGGTGTTGCAGTAGAATATGTCGGAGCCTGCTTCTATGTAGCCTAAGTTTATCTCCTCTATAAGCTCGGGACGGGTGAGGTTCAGCATTTCGGAGTTCTCCCCCGCGCCGAGACCCGCCGCCTGGAGCATAGTCCCCATAGCCCCGTCAAGTATGATGAATTCTTTTTCGTTCATGAGCTTCTTAAAGTCCACAATGAACACCTTCCTTTCTGAATCGGCAGCTGTCAGCCATGTTGCAGACCGCACAGCCCTGCCTTCCCTTTTCAACGGGCTTGTCCGAAAGCCCTATCACCGCCGTCACCGACTTCGACGGCACCATGAGCAGCGAATCAAGGCAGGTCACTCCTGCCCGTTTGGGAGCGTCCAGCACTGCGAGCAGCTGCGGCTGTATCGCAAGGGGCAGGTCGCCGTACCCCGGCGAGAACCGCCACGTCATGTACTTGCCCTTCAGCTTTTCCGCAAGCTCCCTTTCGAGGGCATTGCAGACCGCCTCTGCCGCAGCACTCCCGATACAGTCGGCGATGAAGCCCTGCTCCATGTCCTCACGCTGCTTTCGTCTGATAAGCTCATCAGCCTTCGCCGAAGCCGTGGCACAGAGCAGCACGCACCTGTCACAGCCCGCAAGATGCCTTCGTATGTCCGCGCCTTTCAGGACGAGAGCCGTCCCCGCGAGAGCCGGACCCTCGTCGGTCGGCGTGATATCGAACACCCTCCAGACGGCGGCGGGCTTTATGGTCTTTTCCATGAGCGCTTTCAGCTCCGCTATGAGCCGCTCCTGCCGCTCGTCCACAGAGGTCATGCCGCCGTAGCCCATGAAGCGCTTTACTTCGTTTATGTCAATGCTTATCTCCATCAAAGCTCAAACCTTTCTTCAATGCCGATATCCGTATCAAAGCCCAATATATCCCGTTTGTATCGGATAAGCGTCAGGTACAGTTCCCTTTCACCGCGGTCTATAGAGCGTGCGATGTACTCGTCCATGCGTTCGGGTGCTATGCGCCCGCCCAGAGCCGTGAGCTTATCGAAAGCCGCAGGGAAATCAAGACACACCGCGCGGTCGAGGGAAAGTGCCAAATCGCGGGTAAGATACTCCTCCACCCCCGCGAAGCCGTATTCCCAAAGCTGAAACGCCAGCGCGAACATCGCGTCCCTGCCGTACTGCCTTTCCTCGAAGGAGTTGTCCTCCCCCCACACGCCGCTTCCCAGCCTGCGGGTAAGGAAGCTCATGAACCTCCCCGTCTTATCCGCTTCCACCGCCGCGGGGATAATGACCGTAAAGCTCCCCACCGTGAAGCTGTGCAGGCGCGAGCAGCCCTCGAACACCGAATCGTCTATCTCCGCCCCGCGCGGCAGTCGGACTGTCCTAAGCTCTTCACAGCCCATGAACACCCTCTCGCCTATCTTCGTTATGTTGTCGGGAACGGATATCTCCGTCAGCCGCTTGCAGTCACGGAAGGTCTCGTCTTTCAGCTCGCTTATCTGCGGCGGAATGTTCACGCCCATGAGCCCCGAATTTCGGAACGCTCTTTCTTCAAGCACCGTCAGGCTATCGGGCAGGGCAACGTATCCGAGGGAATATGTACACTCAAAGGCGCTCGTCCCAAGCTCTTTCAGCCCCTCGTTAAGGGTCAGGTCGGTAAGGGACTTGCATATGGAGAACGCCGACATATCCACCGTCCGCACGCTTCCCGGGAGGGTCAGCGTTTGCAGACCGCTGCTCCAGAAGGCGCAGAAGCATATCTCTGTCACGGTGTCGGGAATGTCTATGTAAGTGAGTGCGGGGCAGTCGCGGAAGCTCCAGCCCCCTATCTTCTTCAAGCCGCGCGGGAGCTTCACGTCCGCAAGCCGCGGACAGTCATAAAAGGCGTGAAAACCTATCTCCGTCACGCCCTCGCGTATCTTTACCGTAGTAAGCTCCGCGCATTCCTCAAAGGCTCTGTCCCCGACACTTCGGGCAAGACCGTTTATGACGGCTCGGCTCTTGTCTGCATAGGGGCGAAAGCCCACAGCCTCCACACCGTCACTTTGCATGGTGTACTCTATATTCGGGTCGTTTTCAAGCTCGAAAGGGAGCATGACGACCTTCTTCGGAGGGCTCTGCGGCGTTTCGGCAGAGCTTTGCTTCTCCGCAAGATATTCCCCTATCTTACGAATGCCGTCGGCTATAAGTTCCCACATTTTCCGCACCTCCCTTCAAAGCCCGAACCTGTCCTCCGTCCGTTCTTCCTCAAATCCGAATCGCTCCCGCTTGTATTGCAGGAGCATGACGTATATCTCGTGAGCGTTCTCGGATATCGCCTTTTCCACTGCGCTGTCAACGATATCCGAGGGAAGCTCAAAGGGCAGGGAGAGCATATCCTCCACCTTTTCCACCCAGCCCTGCTCGATGAAAAAGCAGATTATCCTGCCGCCGTAGACCGCGATGTAACGCTCCGCCTCGGCATTCCCGCTCCCCGCCAGCTTCACCGCCGCGAAGTCCCAGAAGAAGGGCGAATCCACGCCGTCGCCGCCGTTCGGGAGGTCGTACTTCTGACCGGATATCACCAGCGTTTTCAGGTTGTAACACCCCGCGAACAGCGACTTATCCATATCGGGTATCAGGGGCATCTCGGCGCTCATGAGCAGGTGACAGCCCGCAAAGGCGTGCTCGCCGATGTGGGTCACGCCCTCGGGTATCGTGAGCCTTTGCAGGTCGCACATCTCAAAGGCGTGAGCGTCCACGGAGCGAAGTGTGGAGGGCAGGCTTATGTCCCGCACAAGGCACTTGGCGAAGGCGTACCTACCTATCTCGTTCACGCCCTCGGGGACGGCGGCTTTCAGCGCCTTGTCCCTGAAAGCCTTGTCAAGCTCCGTGCCGTATTTGCAGTCCTCGAAGCGGTAGGTGTACAGATACCTTACGCCGTTCACGAATGACCTAAGCTTCCCCGAGCCGCCGTGACGGAAGTGCCTGTAATTATACACGCACTGCGCCGCCATGAAGTACAGCAGAAGCACAAGGACTATCGCAAAAGAGATGATGAAAGCGATCTTGAACCCCGAATGCGCTGTCCTTGCAAGCCCGTCAAAGAACCATTCCATAATGTATCACCATAAACCGCCGGTCAGAGTGCGAACCTGTCACCCACGTTCTCAAAGCCGAACCTCGACTGCTTGTACTGCACCAGCATGAGGTATATCTCGTGAGCGCCCTTTTCGGCGGCGTAGTCTATAGCCGTATCGAGCTGCTCCGCGCCGCGAAGCCCCGCCATGACCCTTTCCGACCCCAGCAGTCTTTCGGTGAGGGCAATGTCCCCTCGGTCGGCAAGAAGTCTCATGACCTCGCCCAGGTTATCGCAGATGTAGTCCCGCGCCGTCGGGTTCCCCATGAGCGCAAGCTCCGTGTGCATGAGTATCAGCGAGTTTTCATCGGGAGGCTCGTCCACACTGAAGCTGTGACTCCCCAGCACCACGGTCTTCAGCTTATCGCAGTTATAGAACACCCTGTCGAAGTCCTTATCGAACCTCGGCGTGAAGCGTATGCCTATGGGCAGGCGCACCTTTTCGAGAGAGCTGCACCCCGAGAACACCGCCGCGACCTCTATCTCCCTCACGCTGTCGGGGATATAGATGTATTTCAGCGACTTGCAGTACAAAAACGCGCGGTTGCATATCTTTGTCACCGTATCGGGTATGTATACATCGGTGAGGGAGTCGCAGTATTCCATGCACCAGTCCGCAAGCGACTTGATGCCGTAGGGAATGATAAGTGTTTTAAGGCTCTTGCAGTGAGCAAAGACGTTGCAGATCGTCCCGTGCATGACCCTCGGCAGGGCGACTTCTTCAAGCCCCTCACAGCCGTAGAACACGCCGTTCTGAAATGACTTTACGCTCTCGGGAACTCTTGCCCTTCTAAGCTCGGTGCAGTTGTAAAAGGCTCTGTCGCCGAGTATCACCAATCCCTCGGGAAGGTCGGCTTCGGTGATGCAGCAGCCCTCGAAAGCCCGTGTCCCTATCATCATGAGCCCTCCCGAGAACCGCACCGTTTCGAGGTTCTTGCAGCCGCGGAAGGCGTTGGGCTCTATGACCCCCACGCTCGGTGGGATAGTTATGCTTCTAAGGAACTCGCAGCCCTCGAAGGCTCCCTTGCCGATACGCTGCACCACATCGGGAACGGTAAGGTCTTTAACATTATGCTCCCTGACGCAGCCCGTAAGGACTATCCCGTGAGGAGACTGCTCCTCGAAGGTGTATATCTTCGAGCGTCTGAGCTGACTCATAAGCTCGGCGCGTTGCAGCTTGTTTACTTCACCGCTCAGCTCATGCGCGACGTATTTCCGCGCCGCATGAGAAAAGAGTTTACCGAACAGCCCCATACGCCGTCCCTCCCTTCGGCTAAGGATCCTATACCAGCTTTATTTCAATATTGTCCCAGTCGTCGTGCATGAGGACTGCCCTGCCGCATTCGAGAGAGCGCTTCACGTCAAGAAAGCGCTGATTGCTGCTGCCCATGAATTTGAGCTCTAAGCTCCTTTTATCTAACATGAAGGGACCGTCCACCAGTCCGTCAAGGCGTTTCAAAAGCTCCGAATACCCGTTCTCGGGGGTGCTTTTTTCGAGCAGTTCCTCGAAGGTGAAGCCCGTGTAGGATATTATATTTAGCTTCGGACATTCGGCGCGGAGCCTGTCCGCGAGGGCGATGAGCGCCCCGCACTGGCAGAAAGGCTCTCCCCCCGAGAACGTCACGCCGTCGAGCAGGGGGTCGCGTTTTATCTTCTCGAAAAGCTCATCGGTATCGGCAAGCTCGCCGCCCTCAAAGCCCCATGTCTGCGGATTGTGGCAGCCCTCGCAGTGGTGAGGGCAGCCCTGCACGAACACTGCGAACCTTATCCCGGGACCGTCCACTATAGATTCGGGTTCGATACCGGCTATGCGTATCTTCATTTTTTGACATCTCCCAATGACTGAAATCATAATTTGTAAGGCTGACCGTACTGCACAAACCGATGTAGGGCGGGGGCTTGCTCCCGCCCTTTGACGTGCATGATTTTGGTGTAGGGGGTACGAACAAGTTCGTACAGGGCTTGCCCCGACCTCCTATA
>CACZJT010000055.1:6129-19462 GCA_902781565.1 uncultured Ruminococcus sp. | reverse complement strand
TACTGCACATTTTTTGGTATCGCCGATTTAACTTGGGCTTTCGGACTTGCGGTTCTTGGGGGCGCTTTGTGGTTTAGGTTCGCTTGCTTCTTTGCGCCTTCGGCGCAACGGGGGCTCTGCCCCCACGCGCTACGCGCTCCCCTGCCCACGGGCTCCTCGCCCTTGGGAATCCTCGCCAGCCTCGCGCGGCTGGACCCGCTGTCTGTGCTACAGTGTGCCGCTTTCTTTTTTTGTGCTTGCGGTCATTTTACACTTTCTTTTTACGGCTTCGGCGGAGCACGTTTCGCTTGGCGTACCGCGACCGCATAAACGTCCGCCGCAGGCGGACACCTTCAATTCCGCATTCCGCATTCCTAATTCCGAATTGTTTATTACGATCTGTATGTGTCAATGAGGTCTGTGAAGCGGTCGAAGAGGAAACCCGTGTCAAGCGGTCCTCCGCAGGCTTCGGGGTGGAACTGCACTGAATAGGCAGGCATATAGTCGTACTCCACGCCCTCGCAGGTGCCGTCGTTGGCGTTTAGGAACGAAGCCCTCGCCCCCGCCGGGAGCGTGTCGGTGATGACCGCGTAGCCGTGGTTCTGGCTCGTGATGTATACCCTGCCCGTCCGCGTGTCCTTGCAGGGCTGGTTCGCACCCCGATGACCGTATTTCAGCTTCTCGGTCTTTGCTCCCTGCGACAGCGCTAAAAGCTGGTGCCCCAGACATATGCCGAAGGTCGGTATCTTCATCTCGCATAGCTTCTTTAACTCCGCGATGATCTCTTTGTTCTCGGCAGGATCCCCGGGACCGTTCGAGAGCATTATCCCGTCGGGAGCAAGCTCCGCTATACGCTCCGCTTTGGTGTATGCGGGAACTACCGTTACTTCGCAGCCGCGCTTTACCAGCTCGCGGCAGATGTTTCGCTTCGCGCCGAAGTCGTAGAGCGCAACACGGCGCTTTGTTTCGCCCTCGGGCTTGAATACCGTTTCCTTGTCACAGGTGGTGTTCTTTACGGCGTCCGTTATCTCGTAGCTTTTCAGCTCCGAGAACGAGAATCCCGCGCCCTCACGGACTATCTTGCCGTTCATAACGCCGTATTCACGCACTATTTTGGTGAGTGCGCGGGTGTCTATGCCGCATAGCCCGATAATGCCGTTCTGTTTTAAAAAAGTGTCAAGATCACCCTCGCACCTGAAATTGCTGGGCTCCTGACACTCATCTCTTACGATATATGCCCTCACATGAGGACGGCTGCTTTCAAAATCTTCGGGGATAACGCCGTAATTGCCAATAAGCGGAAAGGTCTGTACAACGATCTGTCCGTAATAGCTGGGGTCTGTGAGCGTTTCAAGATAGCCCGTCATGGAAGTAGTAAAAACTATTTCCCCGACAGCGCCCGAACGTTCGTCAGACATTTCGGCACCGAAGCTCTTCCCCTCGAATATCGTACCGTTTTCAAGGATAAGATACGCCTTTTGCACCGCTGATTCCTCCTTTTATCATACTTATGTTCTTATGCTGAAAAATCTTTCGCATAATATTATATCATAATTCGGTCCTCTTGTAAATAGCCTTAACAAAAATTTTTCTTTTGTCATACCTCATACCTCGCGGACTTGTTTGACAGCTGTGGGATTTTGTGATATACTGTAGAATATCTTAAAAACAAGGAGTCAGTGATATTGAAACATCATTTTATATTTGCAGCCCTGCTTTGCCTTTGCGCGGCGGCGCTCGTTTCCTGCGGGTCGGAGGTCGAAACGCGGGAGGAGAGCGCGGAAACGGTCACGACAGCTTCGGCGGTGACTTATCTTCGCACCGATGTACGCCCCGCGGAAGCTCCCGCAGCGGACAGTGCCGACGAGGACGAAGATGAGTATGACGAGGGCGAAGATGATCGCGAGGACGAGGACGGCGAAGAACCCCCCGCGCCCGAGAGCGGCGACGTGACGGATCTCACCCCCGACAGGGACAGCATAGACCCGAATAAGGCTTATACTCCCGATAAGAACGATCTCGGGACGGGCAGGCAGGTCTATGCCTATCCGATGAACAGCATTGAGCTTAGCGTGTACATCTCCCCTGCGGAGGGTTCAAAGCGGGCGGCTCGCCTGCTGACGGGAACGGAGGTCACGCTCTATGCGAACGTCGATTTCGACCATATGGAATACTGGGCGTACATCGGCTTTGAGGACGGCTTCGGCTGGTGCAAAGCCAACGAGCTGACCGAGGTCAAGCCCGATCACCTGCACCTTGACGGGGTGGAGCTTCCCGAGAACCGCTACATCCACAAAAACTACAGCGAGGGCGTTTACTTCACGGCGGCTGACGGAGTTGAGGTCAAGGCTTCGCCCTCCGAGGGCGCGGAAACGCTGGGTGTCCTGCCCTTCGGCGAGGACGTCCGCGCATTCGGCGACAGCCCCGAAGCGGAGGGCTGGGTGTTCATCGGGGCTTCTGCGGAATACGCCGAGGGAAGTGACGGCGGCTTCGGGGAGCTGTTCGGCTGGGTATATACGGAGAACGGCGCACTGACTGACAGCGCGGAAACGAATTAAAAGGCGGTAACGTTTTGAAAAGATATGAGAGATTCATAGGGAAATATACAAAGCTCGGAAGGAAGGTCGGCGACCTTTCGAGGATAAGGGCGCTCATGCAGGCGGTCGGCGACCCGCAGGAGCGCCTAAAGTTCGTACACATCGCGGGTACGAACGGCAAGGGCAGCATAGCCGAGATGACGGCGCGTGCGCTGACGGCGGCGGGGTATCGGACGGGGCTTTTCACCTCGCCCTATATTATCCGCTACAACGACCGTATCCGCGTGGACGGCAGGGAGATAACGGACAGTGAGCTTGACGCCCTCGCAGATATCGCCGAGCCTGCCGCCGAGGGGGCTGAGGAGCCCGGTTTCTCGCAGTTCGAGATAACGCAGGCTATGGCTATGCTGCATTACGAGCACTGCGGCTGTGATGTGGTGGTGCTTGAAACGGGGCTGGGCGGTGCGCTCGATTCCACGAACGTCATACCGCCGCCCCTCGTTTCGGTGATAGGGTCGGTGTCCTTCGACCACACGGCGATACTGGGGGACACGATAGAGCAGATCGCGGCGCAGAAGGCGGGCATAATAAAGCGCGGCTCTCCCGCGGTGCTTTCATACGGAAATCCGCAGGAGGTCGAAGGGGTCATGCGGCGGCGCGCGGAGGAATGCGGCTCGAAGCTCATTATCCCCGCAAAGGCAAAGCCCGTGAGGGTGACGGCTTTCGGGTCGGAGTTCGTGTATAAGGGCATTAGGTACGAGGTCGCTATGGGCGGGGCGCACCAGATAGTCAACGCCTGCACCGTCCTTGAAACGCTCGAAGTGCTGAAAAGCAGGGGCTTTGAGATACCCGAAGCCGCCGTCCGCGAGGGGCTTAAAGCAGTGATACCCGCGCGGGTGCAGATGCTCTCGCGGGAGCCGCTCGTGATACTGGACGGCGGGCACAATCCCGACGGTGTAAAAGCGTTGGCGGCGGCGCTCGATACGATAGACTGTCCAAAGCGGGCAGTCATAGGAATGCTTTCCGACAAGGACAGCGCTTCTGCGGTGAGGGAGCTTGTCGGCTGTGCGGAGCGCTTCGTGTGCGTGGAGGGCTTCGCCCCGAACGCAAGGAGCGCCGCCGAGCTTGCGGAGCTTATAAGGCAGGCAGGCGGTAATGCGGAAGCGAGCACCGTTCCTCCCGAAGAAACGGTCGCGCGGGAGCTTGAAGCCCTTCCTCACGGGACGGCGCTCGTCATATGCGGGTCGCTGTATCTGGCGTCAATATTTGCGGGAAAGGAGCTTTGATCTCACCTGTAACAGCTCCGATCTACAGCTTCAAAGTGAGTTTTCACCGAGATATCACATATTTTTTCATAAATCGGCGGTTTTTTTGTAAAAAACTCCTTGACAATTGTGTGTAAATGTTATATAATAGTGACATACGGTTGTGTTTTTTTAGGAATGTTGGCTAACCCGATATTGAACTATTATTATGAACTGTAAATCAATTATAAGATAGGAGCGAATCACTTTGAAAAGCTACGACAACACTAAGATCAAAAACATTGCTATAGCGGGTCACGCGGGCTCGGGCAAGACTACCCTCACCGAGGCTCTGCTCTACAGCGCGGGCGTTTCCGACCGCTTCGGCAAAGTCGCCGACGGCAACACCGTTTCCGACTATACCCCCGAGGAGATCACCCGCAAGTGCTCGGTCTATACCTCTCTTTCCTGCTACGAGCGCGACGGCTTTAAGGTCAACCTGCTCGATACCCCGGGTCTGCTCGATTTTGAACAGTCTATGGTTGAGGGCATTTCTGCCTGCGGCTGCTGCATGATAACCGTTTCGGGCAAGTCGGGCGTTAAGGTCGGCACTCACAAGGCTTACAATTACGCCAAGAAGATGGGCAAGCCCGCCATGTTCGTAGTTACCAAGCTCGACGACGAGAACGCAAACTTTAATAACGTCCTCACCGAGCTGAAAACTCACTTTGGTCCTACCGTTTGCCCCGTGGTCGTTCCCGTTATCGCGGACAGAAAGATAGTTTCCTACGTGAACCTCATCGAGATGAAGGCTTACAAATACGAGAACGGCAAGGCAGTCGAAACAGATATGCCCACCGCAGAAGTCTCCGAGAAGATGGAGTACCGCATAGACGGTCTTATCGAGGCTGTTTCCGAAGCCGTTGCCGAGACCGACGACGAGCTCATGGATAAGTTCTTCTCGGGCGAGTCCTTCACACAGGACGAGCTTGTGGACGGTATACATAACGGTCTGAACAAGGGAATGATAACCCCCGTCGTATGCGTTTCCGCGGCGACCCTCGAGGGCATTGATATGCTCATGAAGGAGATAACCCTCCTGCTGCCCGCTCCCTCCGAGAAGGAGGATAAGCCTGCAACGGACGCAGGCGGAGAGCTTGTTGAGATAACAAACGACAAAAACGCTCCGCTCACCGCGTTCGTTTTCAAGACCGTTGCCGATCCTTTTGTCGGCAAGATGAGCTATATCCGCGTTCAGTCGGGTACATTAAAGAGCAACACCGAAGCCGTGAACGCCTCCACGGGCGCTGTCGAGAAGATCGGCAAGCTGTATTATCTCGTGGGCAAGAAGCAGATCGAGACTCCCGAGGTAGGCTGCGGCGATATCTGTGCGGCTGTAAAGCTGTCCGCTAACACGGGCGACACCCTCTGCGACGCTTCGAGAATAGTATCCTTCGAGAAGCCCGAGTTCCCGCGCCCCACCTACAGAGTAGCCGTCCGCGCCAAGTCCCAGAACGACGAGAGCAAGATCTCGGGCGCTATCGGCAGGATGCTCGAAGAGGATATGTCGCTGACCTACGCGCAGGATCCCGACACTCTTGAAATGATACTCACCACATTGGGCGGTCTGCACCTTGATTCCGTTATCGGCAAGCTGAAGCGCGACTTCGGTGTTGACGTCATCACCTCCGTTCCGAAGGTGGCTTACAAGGAGACTATCCGCAAGAAGGTCAAGGTACAGGGCAGACACAAGAAGCAGTCGGGCGGTCACGGACAGTTCGGCGATGTATGGATAGAGTTCGAGCCCTGCATTTCCGACGAGCTGATCTTCGAGGAGAGAGTATTCGGCGGCGCTGTTCCGAAGAACTACTTCCCCGCCGTAGAGAAGGGCTTGCAGGAGTGCATGAAGCACGGCGTTCTCGCGGGATATCCCGTTGTCGGCGTCAAGGCTATACTGGTGGACGGTTCCTATCACCCCGTTGACTCCTCCGAAATGGCGTTCAAGACCGCGGCTTCCATAGCCTTCCGCGACGGCATACCGCAGGCGGAGCCCATGCTCCTCGAACCCGTGGGCAACCTCGTTGTAAGCGTTCCCGATGAGAACACGGGCGACGTCATAGGCGAGCTGAACAAGCGCCGCGGCAGAGTTATGGGAATGATACCCTCCGAGACCGAGAAGGGCATGACCGAAGTCACCGCGGAAGTTCCCGTTGCCGAGATGAGCGATTTCACTCTGACGCTCCGTCAGATGACACAGGGTCAGGGCAGCTTTACCCTCGATGTTGCACGCTACGACCAGCTCCCCGCGAACCTCGTTACCGCAGTCATCGCGGCGGCAAAGACCGAATGATCCGAAAGCCATAATATTCCATAAAAAAAGGCGTATCCCGCATATGCGGGGTACGCCTTTTGATATTAGAGTTTGTTATCTTACGAAGTTCGTGAACAAATGCGGCTCCTTTTCGGGCAGACCGTATTTTTCCTTCCCGAGGGCTATGGACTTTATCAGGAACGCCATGTTTTTCGCAAGGGTGCGCATGGTCTGCAAGCCCTCCTCGTCCTGCTCCGCTTCGCCTTTCGCCGCGCCGTGTACGCTGTTCCAGTATTGGCTCGAAGCTACGGGCATACCGCTGATCGTGAAGTATTTGTTCAGCTCGTCAAAGGTCGCCGAACAGCCGCCTCTCCGCGCCACGGCAATGGAAGCGCCGACTTTCATGGTCTTGTCGAAATGCGAGCTGTAGAACAGCCTGTCAAGAAGCGAGATCAGCGTGCCGTTCGCCGAAGCGTAGTACACGGGGGAGGCTATCACAAGCCCGTCCGCGCTCTCGAACTTCTCCGCTATCTCGTTCACGCCGTCATTAAATACGCACTTCCCGAGCTCCCCGCACCTGCCGCAGGCGATACAGCCCCGAATGTTTTTATTGCCGACCTGACAGACCTCCGCTTCAATGCCCTCGGCTTCGAGGGTCTTTGCGATCTCCGAGACTGCAAGAGCCGTGTTCCCGTCCGCGCGGGGACTTCCGTTGAGTATCAATACTTTCATGGTTTACCTCCATAGTGTTATTTTAGTAAACGCCGCAGGGCGGGAGAGTGCCCCCGTTTTACGAGCTTATTCTTCATGTGTGTAGCTCCCGCTCATGCCGAGAGCCGTAAAGTACACCGAGCCGTCCTCAAAGACGGTCAGCCTTATGCCGTCCGCGTATGTCTCCCTGTCCGTCCCTAAGCGGCAGAGACAGGTTATGCCCTCGCCTGCGGGTTTGCTGTCGGTGAGGGTGAGCTTATCCCCGTCCGCGAGCAGGTCTGAAAGCACTTCATTTCTGAACTGCTCGTCGGTAAGTCGGGTGTCGGAGCCCTCTATGCCCTCACAGCGCAGATAGCGCTTGAGGTCGAGAGCCTCCGCAAGCTCTTCGAGGGTATCGGGCAGAGCCCCCACCCTGAGAGCCGCGCGGTAAACGCCGTCCCGCTCAACGGTGACTATGGCTTCGGGGTCGCAGTTGTCGAAGCTGTAGAGCGTGAAGCCGTCGCCCTCCGCGAGCAGGCGTCCTCTGTGGTTGTTCGATACTTCCTCCGCGAGGGCGAACACCACGTTATCCGAGAGCGCGACTGTTTCCGCATCGACTTCGGGAGCGCTGTCCTCCGCGCCGCCGCTTTCGGAGCTGTCATCAACGGAGCTGAGGTCGGGGAGGTCTATGTCATCGGGGGGAGTTTCCTCATACGGCACATCGTCCGAGGGGACGGGGCTCACCGCCGCGCCCTTATGGGAGCTTTTTCCCGTATAGTCGAAGCCGTCCTTAGAGGAGGAGCTTTCCGCCGCAGATGAGGGCAGTTCCGCCGCCTTTTCCTCTGCGGGCTGTTCTTCCCCGTCGAACATTTCCTGTGTCTTCGGAGCGTTATCGGTTTCGGCGGCAGTCGTGGTCGGAGGGGCGATGTTCATGGGGGCGTCCTCAGCCGTTTCGGCTTCGGGAGCGTAGAGTGCGTCCCCGTCGGCATTCTCGCCCGCGCCCATATTGCCGCGGCTGTTCTCGCCGAAGGCGATGTTTTCCTTGGCGGTCTCGCTCTTGCCGATGCTTTCCCGCGGGAAAACGCTCAGTCCCACGGCTATGACCACTACCGCCGCGGCAGCCGCAAAGGTGCTGTAAAGGCGGATACGCCTGCGCTTGTTGGCAGCGCGGATATTCTCGGCGAGGTCATCGTCGAGCATTTCGTCAACGAAGCGGCTGTCGGCTTCGGAGAAAGCCTTGTACAGCTCAAAGCCGTTGTTTCTTTCCTTGTCCGTCATACGATCCCGCCCCCTTCCGTGCATACTCCGTCCTTTATGAGCTTTTGCCTGAATTTCTTTCTCAGCCTGTGCATCATGACCCCGAGCTTGTTCGCCGAGACCCCGTAGCGTTCGGCGATGAGGTTCAGCGGCTCGCCCATGTAATAGCGCCGCATGAAATAGACCCTCTGCTCCTGCGGCAGGGAAGCAAGGAACTCATTGAGCGAGTCGGCGACCGCAGAATTGAGCGCGTTTTCGGCGCTGTTGTCGCGGGCGGGCAGACATTCGGAAAGCTCCTCGAAGGGGATATCGTCCCCCTTGCGCTTCTGAGCCGACTTGCGGCGGAAGCAGTCGAGGGAGATGTTCCGCACGATACGCCCGAGGAATGCGCCGAGTGAATCGGGCTTCTGCGGAGGGATAGTGTTCCACGCTCTCATATATGTATCGCTGACGCACTCCTCTGCGTCGCGGCTGTCGCATACTATCCTTTGTGAGATAGTGCGGCAGAGGGTACCGTATTTGGTATCCGTTTCGGTTATCGCCCGCTGATCTCTCGAAAAATAGAGGGCGATGATCTCGGAGTCCTCGGTGATCGCCATGTTTTTACCTCCAAGCTCACGGGTATCCTTTCATACATATTGACGTATTTGCAGCTGAAATTATTACACCCGTTTGTAAATGTTTTGTAAACTGTTGCAGATGTTATTCCGTCACTGTCAGCTTATATAATCTTGCCGACACGCTGTTTTCGAGCCTTACGGTCAGCATACCCGTTTCCCTGTGCCACTCGAAGGGGCTCTCGCTGAAGGAAGGATAGATGCACTCCGCTTTCACCGACCTGCCCTTGAAGAAGCTCACAGGCAGACTTATCGTGTCGGTGGGGTCGTTCCTGCGCCATACCGCGATGTAGGCGCTCTTTCCGTCCGCGCATTTCCGTCCGCCCGATATCCAGCCGTCCGAGAACGAGGACGTGCCTAAGCTCCAGAAAGGCGTACTTTCCCTGATGTCTCCGCGTATGCGCTTATAGACCTCTATGCCCTCTTTCACGAGCCCGCGGCTCTCATCGTCTATCTTTGCCAAATGTCCGCTCTGATGTATGCGCAGGAGCATGGAGTTTATCATGTTGAACGCCGTCCGCTCGCGGTCGCTTCCGTACATGGGATAGCTCCAGACCGCCGCCTGCTCGGGCGTTACGGCAAGGGGAGCGTTCGCGGATATGGTCGCATAGCGCATATAGTCGTCCTGGTCGGAGGTGGACTGTATCGAATACCGCGAGAGCATGGCGTAATCCATGCGCAAGCCGCCGCTGGAGCAGTTCTCGATAATGAGGTCCTTGTGCCGCGCGAACACCCCGTCCAGCCACGCGAGGTAAGCCCTCTCGTGCCCGAGGAGCCCGTCGCCGACGCTGTCCGCGTTACGCTCGGTGCCTATGCCGGGCTCTATGTTGTAGTCCATCTTGATGTAGCCCACTCCGTATTCCTTCACGAGCCTGTCTATGACCGAATCGGCGTAGGCACGTACCTCGGGATTGCGGAAGTCGAGCTGATAGCGGGAGCGGTCAAAAACGCGCTTTCCGTGCCGCGTGAAGAACCAATCGTCCCCGACCTCCTTCACCTTCGGGCAGTTTATCCCCATGACCTCTATTTCGAGCCATACTCCGGGTATCATGCCTTTGGCGCGGATATAGTCGGTGACTTCCTTCAAGCCGTTGGGGAAGCGCACGCGGCTCTCCTTCCACTCGCCTACCTCGTCCCACCAGTTCCCGTCGGCGTACCAGCCCGCGTCAATGCAGAAGTAATCGCAGCCGCACTCCGCCGCCGCGTCAACGAGGGGGAACTCCTGCTCGGCGGTGGGACAGCCCCAGAGACAGTTCATGTAATCATTGAAGATGACCGCGAGGGTCTTGTTGTCGCGGTTCTTGCGGCGGATAGCGCGGCGGTAGTTAGTCAGCTCCGCGAAAGCGCCGTCAAAGCCCTCCTCGCCCGCATAGGCGACTATACCGCAGGGAACGCTCTCGAAGCTCTCACCGGGGGCGAGGTCTTTCGACCAGTGGGATTCTATCTCCGAGGGTCCCGAGAGCTGTAGGTACAGATGTCCCTCGCGGTCGGATATCTCCCAGTGCCACGAGCCGTTGTTCTCTATCTGCCAGAGAAGATACGAGCCGCATTCCTTATTGCGGAGCATTCCCATGGGGATATACTCCTTCGCCGACCAGTTGCCGACGTTGGTGCAGGCGAACACCTTGGAGGAGTGCAGGTATTCCTGCTCCTGCGACTTTTCCAGACCCACCTGCGGGAGGGTGTAGGTTTTCCACTGCACCTCGCGGTACCATGAGTTGTGGCAGACGCCTATCTCGAGCTTTTCGTCCTGCGAGAGCAGCCCCTCCTTTTCGATACCCGTCAGGCAGAAGCTCGAAACGTATTCGAGGGTCTGTGTTTCCGTGCCTTTGTTGGTGACGGTAGTCCACGTCCTGACTGCCGAGATACCGTTATAGAAGCGAAAGTGCGACACCACTTCCGTCCCCGTACCCTCATCGAACTGCGTCACCTCCACGAGCCTGCCCGTCTGGTCGCAGGTGTCCTTGAAGTCCTTGTATTTTAGGGTGTAGCCGGGGGCGGTGACGATGTACTTGTTGCCGTGACGTTCGCCCGCGCGGTCGAGCCCCGACATCTGCACCTCGGCGAGGTTGAAGCCGTAAGTTCCCGTCCGCGAGGTAAGGGTGCGGGGGTCGAAGGGCAGAGCCGAGAAGTGCAAAAGCCTCACGCGGTTTTCGTCGTCTATCTCGAACACTATGTTGATCTTGTTTTCACTTATCTCGATACGTTTCATGATTGCCTCCTATTATATATCCCGATCGGGGATAATTATTTTCCCTCCGCAGACCACGGCTCTCGGGCTGCTCATGACCTCGAAGGGGTTTCCCTCGAAAAGCACTAAGTCCGCCCGCTTGCCGACCTCCAGCGAGCCCGCCATGTCCGATATCCCCGCGATCTCGGCGGCGTTTATCGTCACCGCTTCAAGCGCTTTCTCGAAAGGCAGACCGTGCTTCACGGCTATGCCGACTGTTATCGGCAGATACTCTATCGGTGTTTCGGCGTGGTCTGTGCAGATGGCGGTCTTTATGCCGTGAGCCGCGAGAATGCCCGCGTTCGCGGGGGTGATGTTCGCAAGCTCGGGCTTGCAGGGGTCGCACATTATGGGACCCACCACCGCAGAAGCGCCCTCCTCCGCCAGCTCGTCGGCTATCATGTGACCCTCGGTGCAGTGGATAAGGGTGTACTTCAGCCCGAATTCCTTTGACAGCCGCAGCGCCGTGAAGATGTCGTCCGCGCGGTGGCAGTGGAAATGCGCGGTAAGCTCCCCGTTCAGGAGCGGTATCAGCGCTTCGTGCTTTAAGTCCAGCTCGGGGAGGTCGCTCTCCTCCTCGGCGTTAGCCTTGTCGAGGATATAGCGCCGTGTTTTCGCGAGCTCCTCCCGTATTATCGAGGCTATCGCCATGCGGGTCACGGGACTTTCATCGCGGTTCATGTAGGTCATTTTCGGGTTCTCGCCGAGGGCGAACTTTATCCCCACCTTGCGGAGTATCATCTTGTCGATACGCTTCCCCATAGTCGATACCGCGCAGATGTCCCCCGCTATGGGGTTCATTGAGCCCGGGGAGATGACCACCGCCGTTATGCCCGCTTTCAGCGCAAGTTCAAAGCCGGGGTCAAAGGGATTTATGGCGTCGGCGATGTGAAGGTGCGGGGCGCAGGGCTCGCTCTCCTCGTTGAAGTCCTCGTTCTCCACCCCCGCGCCGCAGCCCGAAAGCCCGACGTGAGTATGTGCGTCGATGAATCCGGGGTAGAGCGCTGCGCCCTCGGCGTTTAAGTCCCCGTCGGTGATGTCTGTATCTCCCGCGCCGAGGGCTGTTATCCTGCCGTCCTCAAAAGCGACCCAGCCGCGTGGGATAATATCGCGGTCGGCGTCCATTGTGCAGATCTTTGCATTGTAAATTTTCATAGCGTTTCTCATTTCATAATATTATTCGGTCGGGTACACCTTTCGGCAGTCCGAGAGTTCGGCGCAGTCCTGCTCCGAGATATAGATCCCGGCTGTCTGTGAAAGGTCGTTCCCGCAGAACTTTTCGGAGCGTATGAGCCCGATGACCTTCTCTGCATCGGCTTCGCAGTCATCGCTCGCGAGCCAAAGTCCGAGTTCCGAGTTTGATATGTAGTCATAGCCGTTATCCTTTATTTTCCCGCCCGTATGCTCTTCTATCCGTTCGGGGAGGTTATAGCGTATGTCAAGGTCGGGGTTTTCGAGTTTTGCGGCGTTAAGAACTATTACGATAGTCTGCATGGCGGCGCTCCTTTCAGCCCTGTTTCCCCGTAGAGCCGAAGCCCCCCGCGCCGCGGTCGGTATCGGAAAGTTCTGCGGCTTCTTCGAGTTCGGGGTTTATGACGGGGGCGACGATAAGCTGAGCTATGCGTTCGCCGTCGAGTATCGTATAAGGTTCGGGGGAGGAATTATGGAGGGGAATGAATATCTCGCCGCGGTAATCGAGGTCAATGACCCCGACGCAGTTAGCGGGAGCGAGTCCGTGATTAGCCGCGAGGGAGCTTCGTGCGTAAGTCAGGAGCACGTAGCCGCCCTCGGCTTCGAGTTCGCAGGCTATCCCCGTAGGCACCTTAACGGTCTGACTCGGGCGGACGGTAAGCGATTCGTCCAGGCAAGCTGAGAGGTCATAGCCCGCGCTGTGAGGGGTCATGCGTTTCGGCATGAGGGAATTCACGCGAAGAAGTTTGATCTTTAGTTTCATATAGTTCACTCTTTCATAATTCAATATTGTCTGTTTAAATGTGTGCCTAAATCATAATTTGTGAGGATATCTCAATCTTGATGTAGGGGGTATGAACTATGTTCGTACAGGGCTTGCTCCCGCCATTCGCGCCGTTAGACCTGCATAATTCGGTGTAGGGTCGGCGCACCACGGCGTGTGCATCAACGCAGTTATGCCGCCGTTGCCCCGACCTCTTGACCCGAACAACGTTACTTTGTTCCATTTGTGTAGGGGCGCACCTATGTGTGCGCCCGTGGATAACGTATGATGTACTTTGCTCCCGCCCGCCTGACGGCGGGTCTGGGGTTTCACGAAATGCGCTTCGCTGTTTCGTGAAATTAAATCGGCGATACGACTGCGGTTCACGTTACTTTGCGCGGGGCTGTTGCTTTGTCCCTTACTGAACGATTTTCTTTGATATCGCCGATTTAAGCGGGCGGTTCGTGTGCGGTTCTTGGCGGGGATTTGTCTTGTCGGTACGTGTGCTTTTTGC
>CACZJT010000055.1:0-6110 GCA_902781565.1 uncultured Ruminococcus sp. | reverse complement strand
TTTATTTGCACAAGTAGGTCCATTCATACGCCCTACATCAAATAAACGTAGAGTCAAAGCCCCTTGAACGACTGCCGCGGGTGTCTGAAAGTTAAACAATAAACTATTTTTGGCGTAGCCAAAAATGCCGCGAACTTCGTGCAGGGCTCTGCCCTGCCAAATTATGATTTGTCGGTTTATTTGGCTTTGCCTATTCGTCATCTCTGTGTATATACTTATATAATTCCGCCGCCGTTTCTTCGGGGATTCCTGCTGTTTTTGCCAGCTCGTCCGTTGTGGCTTTTGCAAGGGCTTCCCTTGTCTTGTATTCGGTCATCAGCTTCTGCGCACGCTTCTCGCCTATGCCCTTCACCGTCGTCAGCCCCACCGCAAAGGAATTCTTCCTGTGCTTCGCCATCGTGAAGCTCACCGCGTACCTGTGTACCTCGTCCTGTATCTGCGTCACTAAATTGAACGCCCGTCGGTAGGCGTGCAGACTTATCTCGTGGTCGGAAGCCGTCGCCGCCCTCGTTCGGTGCTTCGAGTCCTTAACAAGCCCGTATATCGGCACCGTCAGCCCCATTCCCCGCACTATGGGCGTTATCGTCGCAACATGACCCTTGCCGCCGTCGAGAAGTATCAGGTCGGGGAGCGTCGAAAAGCCTTCGTCCTCCTGCTCGAAATAGCGGTTGAATCGCCGCTCTATCGCTTCGCTCATGCAGGCGTAGTCGTCCTGCTGATGTACGGTCTTTATCGAGAACTTGCGGTAAAAGCGCTTGCAGGGTCGCCCGTTCTCGAATACGACCATTCCGCAGGTCATGTCCGAGGAACCGAGGTTCGAGATGTCGTAGCATTCTATGAACTGCGGCGGCTTCTCCAGCCCGAGCGCCTTCGCCAGCTCCTCCAGCGCCGATATCTCCTTGCCCGTCCGCCCGACGCGCAGCGACAAATGCTCCGCCGCGTTGCTTTTCGCAAGCTCCGTCAGCTTCGCCAGCGCCCCCCTTTGCGGGACAGTGATGTGTACCTTGTGCTTTGCTTTGAGTGTAAGGAATTTCTCGATAAGCTCCGTGTTCTCTATGGGCTCGTCGAGCAGGATATCACGCGGTATATCCTCGCGGGAGGAGTAGAATTCCAGCATATACCGCTCCCGCATGGAGGAGCCCTCGTCCGTCATGCCCAGCGGCGCGGAATGCTTGTCAAACAGCCGCCCGCCGCGGTACATAAGCACGCTCCCGAAAGCCTTCCCGCTGTTTTCGGCAACGGAGAATATGTCCATATCCCGCGTGTCCTCGGTGACTATCTTCTGATCCTCGGCGGCTTTTTTTATGGCGCTGATACGGTCGCGGAGCTTCGCCGCAAGCTCGAAATCCAGCTCCTCGGCGGCGGCGTTCATCTGCTCGGTGAGCCGTTCCACGCTCGCTTGCGAGCCGCTTCTGATGTAGTCGAGGGCTTCGTTTACGCTCCTGCGGTAGTCGGCTTCGGAGATGTTCCCTCTGCAAACGCCCATGCACTGCTTGATGTAGAAGTTAAGGCAGGGGCGTTCCTTTTTGAAGTCGCGGGGGAATTTCCGTCCGCAGGTCGGGAGCATGAATACCTTGTTTGCTTCCTCGACCGCCTGCCGCACCGACCATGAGCTTATATACGGACCGATGTACTGCGCACCGTCCTCCTCCTTTTGCAGGACAGCGGTGATACGCGGGTATGGCTCATCGGAAACGCGGATATAGCTGTAGCCCTTATCGTCCATGAGCTTGATGTTGTACTTTGGGGAATACTGCTTTATGAGGGAGCATTCCAGCACCAGTGCCTCGAACTCGCTGTCGGTGACGATGAAATCGTAGTCCTTGACGAGGGACACCATCTTCCACACCTTCGGCAGGTGATCCTGACCCTTGCGGAAGTAGCTGGTGACGCGGTTGCGGAGGTTCTTAGCCTTGCCCACGTAGATTATCTTCCCCGAGCTGTCCTTCATGAGGTAGCACCCGGGCTTGGTAGTGAGCTTTGAGGTCTTGTCCCGCAGGAAAACGAGGTTCGGGTTATGCTGTTCGGTAATATACATCTGACCGCCTCCCGCCGTCGGAATGAGTGATAAATATATTATAACCTATTTGTCGGGATTTTGCAAGGGGGAGAGCGAGCTAAGGCGCTGTTTATGTGAAAAAGCGTATGCCAAATGCTTGACAAATGGGGGAAAATATGATATACTAAATAAAGAAAGGTACTGCACAAGCCATAGGCTTAGGCGGTTCTCCCTCAATACGTTTGACTATAGAAATAGCCGCCCGGTCTTGGAAGGATAGGGGCGGTTATTTCTTTTGGTTATTGATCACAAGTCCTATTATGCCTATCAGCACATTTATTAACGTAAGTACCTCAAGAATAGTCATAGTGTCTCACCCCCTTAACGAGGGAAAGATTTGAACCGCCGCCGCCTTTGTGCAGCACCCATAATAGTATAGCATATCGTGTCGGAAAAGTCAATACTAAAACAGCGCGGGGAAAGCTCTCCCGCGCTGTCTGCGTATTGTGCGTTTATTGAGTTGCCGTCAGTTTGAGGTGTAAGCCGTGAACAGGCTCGAAGCCTTGCCCCAGGTTATACCCGTGCCCGACTTTGTGTATGCCTTGATCTTGAACTTGTACGCGCTGCCCGCGCTGAGGTTCTTTATCGTGTAGGCGGTCTTCTTGGAGGAGAGGGTCTTCAGCGATACGTACTTCTTCTTTGCGGTGTTGTATAGATACAGCCTTGCGCCCGTGGCATTCGAGGGGAATGTCCAGCTCAGCTTGATGGAGTTTGAGGTGTATTTCGCTACCGAAAGAGTCGGGGCAGCGGGCGGAGCATATACCGTTGAGGTGCTGCTCACGTTGCCGACAGTGGTGCCGCTGTTGGCAGCAACGGCGAAGTATCTTCCCGAGCCTGCGCCCGTTTTCAGCGAGTAGCTCGTCTTGGTCGCAGTGCCCAGCAGCTTGTAGCTGTTGTTCTTGATCTCGTATACGTTATAGGAATCCGCGCCGCTGACTGCCTTCCATGTAATGCTTATCGTGGAGGGTGTCGCGGTGGTGTATACGCCCGTGGGTGCGGAAAGCACGGTGCCGCTTTGCTTTACTGTATAGACCTTGCTGGCGGTGCCCCATTTGAGGTCGGAACCGTTGCGGCGGTAAGCCTTGACCTTGAACTTGTCGCTTCCCGTGAATGAGAAGTTGTTGATCGTGTAGGAGGTCTTGGAAGAACCGTTCAGTGTCTTGACCGATTTGTAGGTCTTGGCGTTGGGATCGTATCTGTAGAGCCTGTAGCCCGTGGCATTGGCTGCCGAAGTCCATGTCAGGGTCAGAGCGCCGTTGGTGTATGTAGCGCCCTTGATGGTGGGTCTGCCTATGCCGTTGGTGAGAGTGCCGCTGTCAGTGCTGCTGCCGCTGCCCGAGCCGCCGTTTGCGGTGATAAGTGCGCTGTAGGGGCTCTGATAGAGCTTGCCGCCCTGATTCACAGCCGCAGTCACGCAGTAAGCCTTGTCGCCCGTTCCCGTGATCTTGATCTCAACGGAGGTGCCCTTGGTGGTGCCGAGCTTTGTGTAGCCCGCGGTGGTCTTCTTGTAGATGACGTACTGCTCAGCGCCCTTGGAGGCTGCCCAGCTCATTATTATGCCGCCTGTGCCCGCTTTGGAGGAGATGTTCGAGATAACGGGCGGGATAGTCTTTGCGGTCAATGGATCGGATATCTGGCTGAACTTCTTGGAACCGCTCGAAGAACTGTAGGCTCTTATGGCTACCTTGTAGGAAGCGCCTGATGTGAGGGAGCCTATCTTGGCTTTCAGCGAGCTTGAAGCGCTCACGTCCTCTTTGAGGGTGTAATTGCCCGTGGATTCGTTGTAGAGAAGAACCTGATAGCCGTCAGCGTCCTCGACCGCGGTCCAGGTCACCGATACCGAATCGGCGGTACAGCCGCTGAAAGTCGGAGCCGCAGGCTTCGCGGGGGCGAGCCTTACGGTGACGGGGTTCGATCTGATACCCGTTTTCTTTGAACCCGAGCTTGTGATATCGTAAGCCTGCACCAGATAGAAATACCTGCTCTGTGAGGAGGATATGCTGCTGTCGGTATATTGGGTGTCCTCGGTGTCGCCTATGCGGGAGAAGTTCTTGCCGTCTGTGGAGCGGTATACATAGTATCCGTCGCAGTCGTCCTCTTCCCATTCGAGGGATACGGAGGAGCCGTTCAGAGAAGCGCGGAGCCCTCTGATGATACCGTCGCCGAAGTATACCTCATCGGAGTACGCGCCGTAGCTCTTGCTGCTGCCGCTTCCCGCGTAGGCTCTTACCACGTAGGGCTTGTCTGTCTTTACGTCCGTAAGGTCGCAGGCGGCTTCGTCAACGGTCGCCACGAGGGTGTACTTGTCGGTAAGGTAGTTGTAGAGGTATACCTCATAGCCCTCCGCGTCGTCAACGTCGTCCCAGAACAGCGTATACTTTCCGTTCGAGGAATCGTAATCGTAGTTCACGCCCTCGGTCTTTTTAAGGCTCACGGTCGTTACCGGTGCGGGTTCGGGCTCGGAATCGCCGGGGTTCTCGGGAGCGGAGGTATCATCGCCCGCCGAGCCCACTATGAAGCTGTCGCCGTAGAGCACGCTCATGTCAACGCCGCCGCTCACGCCATCGACCTTTGCGGTGGAGGTGAACTGCCACATACCGTAGTCGCCGTCGTAGTCGGTGTAGCTGTCATAGCAGGCGAGCCACATGGGATAGGTCTTGCCCAAGGTATGTGCGTCTATGTTATAGTAGAAGTAGTTGTAATACGAATAGATAGCGCCCGTGTACTTGCCATTTCCGTAGGAATTGACCTCATCGCAGAAAGCGGAGCAGAACTTCGTCCTCTGAGCCTTGGTTATGCTCGAATCGTTTGCTCTTGCGGAGGGGTCGGCTTCGGTCTCGGTGTCGTAGAAAATGGGGAGCTGCAAGCCCATGCCGCCCAGCTGGTCGATACAGTATCTTGCTTCCTCTCTTGCCTCAGCCTGAGTGATAGCCTGAGTAAAGAAGTAGACACCTACCTTTATGCCTGCCTTACGGGCGTTGTTTATGTTGTCATAGAAGTAAGGGTCGGTGACGAGTGCGCCGTTGCCGTAGCCGCGGTAGCCCAGTCTGATGACGGCGTAGTCTATGCCGTCAGCCTTGACCTTGTTCCAGTCTATAGTATACTGCCACTGGGAAACGTCGATAACGAGGTGCTTGTTCAGCCCGTCGAACCTGCTTGCATGGTCTAAGTACTTGCCCGTATAGCGTACATAGCTTTGAGAACTGTTTAGACTGCGGGAAATATCTTCGGGCTCGTCCTCTGCCGCGGCGTCGTCATTGCCGCCGCCCGCGTTCATCTCGAAATCAGTCTGCTGCTGCAAGGCTCTGAGATACATGGGGTCTTCTGTTTCGATGGAGTAGCGTTCAACGGCTTCTCTTTCTGCCGTTTCATCGCCCGCGAATTTTGCCGAATAAATATCATCAAGTGCCGATGAAGCCTCGGCGTTAAGTGCCGCGTCATCGGGAAGCCCCGGATCCTCGTAGCCCTCCGCACCCGCAGTCACTGCACCCATAGAGGTGAGTGTGAGTGTGAGCGCTGCCAGCAGTCCGATAGTTTTTTTCATCATGTGGACATTCATTCCTTCCTTTTATCAAAAACATCTGCGGGCAGATATATTATCTCCCGCTGTCTCTGTTCTGCCGATTTTCACGTATATACAACATTATACCTCATTTTAATCAATTTGTCAACCCCGCTTTTACCGTTTTGTAACTTTTTTCTCTGTGAAATTATTCTGATATTTTGATGAAAACAGCGAAAAGCGGTGCTTTTTCATGCAAAATACACAAGATATGGTAATGCTTGTAAGTGAGCAAAAGCTGCGGAATGTGGAAAGCAGCCGTAACGTGATATGAACGCCGGTGACATAAATCATAATTTATGAGGGTATCTCAATCCGATGTAGGGCGGGGGCTTGCTCCCGCCATTCGCGCCGTTAGACCTGCATGATTCGGTGTAGGGTCGGGGCTTGCCCCGACCTCCTATAACGCACGCCCAATGTAGGGGCGAGCAAGTATTAACGAAGTTAATACCCTCGCCCGTGTAGACTTTTGGGGTTCGGTTGGTTCCC
>CACZJT010000054.1 GCA_902781565.1 uncultured Ruminococcus sp. | reverse complement strand
ACCGCAGCCGTGCTGTCGCACTGCAAGGGAGTTTGACGCAGCAATGTGGAATTTTATCCGAAAGATTTGTGCTGATATTTTCTTGGATTGCTATAGTATTACAGTCTCCATGAAGCGGCTTCACGCCTGCTCTCGATGAAGCCGCGGTATATGCCGTCACGCTCCATGAGGGCTTCGTGAGTGCCCTGCTCCGCTATCCTGCCGCCGCTTATAACGAGTATATTATCGGCGTTGCGGACAGTCTTCAGTCTGTGAGCTATCATTATTATCGTTTTCTCTTTCGTCAGCGCTTCCACGGCTTTCATAAGATCGGCTTCGTTCTCGGGATCGACGTTGGCGGTGGCTTCGTCAAGCACGATTATCGGTGCGTCCTTCATGATCGCGCGGGCTATGGAGATACGCTGCTTCTCGCCGCCCGAGAGGGAGGCTCCTCCCTCGCCTATGACCGTATCGTACCCATCGGGGAGCGACATGATGAAATCGTGGCAGCAAGCCTTCTTTGCGGCTTCCATGACCTTCTCCATTGGCGCTTCGGGCTGTCCGAAGCGGATATTGTTCGCTATCGTATCGGCAAACAGGTAGACACGCTGGAACACGAAGCTGTAGTTTTTCATGAGGGCGTCCATGCTGTATTCGCGTATATCCCTGCCGTCAAGGGTAACTCTGCCCTCGTCCACGTCCCAGAAGCGTGACAGAAGCGAGGTAAGAGTGGTCTTGCCGCCGCCCGAGGGACCGACTATGGCGGTAGTAGTGCGTTCGGGGATAGTTACCGAGATGCCGTCGATGATCTTGCGTTTCTCGTAGGCAAAGCCGATATTCTCCGCCGCGAGGTCAAAATGCGCGGGAGCTATGTCCTTGCCCGAAATATCCATCTGCGGGGTCGCAAGGATATCCTGCGCCTGACGAACGCTTATATCCACCGTTCTGAGGAGCGCGGAGTAGTTGCCCGCGTTGTCGAGCTGTGCATAGATAAGATAGGAGCTTATGACCATGATAACAGCCGTAAGCATATCCATGCTCCCGCTTATGTGCAGGAGTACCGACACCAGCACGATGACCGTACCCAGCGCTTTGAGCCAGAAGGTCTGCATGGTCATGAAAGGTATGAGCTTTAACTCCATAGCGGAATTTGCCTGCTCGTTCTCGTCTATGGCGGTGTTGAGGTCGCGGGAGCGCTCTCCCGTCAGGCGGAAGGTCTTTACCTCGAAAATACCCTGAATGTACTCTATGACCTTTGCTACGAGGGTCTCGTCCTTTTCGAGCTTCTGCTTCGCCATACCCGCCGACACGCTCATCATGCCGCTGTTTATGAGGAAGTAGACCACGAGCCCCGCGCAGAGTATCAGACCTATACGCCAATCGTAGAAGAGTATCATCGCCGTTATGACAGCCGTGGTAAGAAGTCCCGAGCATACTATCATCACCACGCGGGTGGCAACGTTTTCGAGGTTCTGCATGGTGTTGGTGGTGACGGACATTATCCGTCCGAGACTGTTCTCGTTGTAGTAGCCCATAGGCAGGTAACGCAGGTGCTCGGCTATCTGCATACGCTTGTTTGCGCAGGTGCTGTAGCCGCCCTCGGTCTGCAGCATGGTCGCCTTGGATCTCAGCAGCCCCGAGCCTATGACTGCCGCGAGCATTATCCCGAGGCAGGTAAGGCAGGTCTTTCCCGTGACGTTCCCTTCGAGGAGCGCCTTTACCATGCAGGCTATGGCGGGTATTTTGAGCGCTTCAAACATCGCCTGCAACAGGCTCAGGGCTATTGAGATATAGAATCTCTTCCTGTCCTCGGCGTTGCAGAAATCGAAGAAGTTTTTCAGTATCTTAAACATCGTCCTCACCGTCCTTTGCGGAAATATGAGCCGCCCACATGGAGCTGTAGAGCCCGCCCTTTGCAAGAAGCTCATCGTGAGTTCCCTGCTCTTCTATATTGCCGTCCTTGATGACATAGAGCCTGTCGGCGTTCTTGACCGTGGAGAGCCTGTGAGCTATGACTATGAGCGTCTTGCCCTCCACGAGCTTTGCGACGCTCCGCTGTATCACAGCTTCATTCTCGGGGTCGGTGTAGGCGGTGGCTTCGTCGAGGATAACGATGTCCGCGTTTTTGAGCATAGCCCTCGCTATGGAGATACGCTGTCTCTCGCCGCCCGAGAGGTGTCCTCCCGATGTGCCGACTACGGTATCATAGCCCTTTTCAAGACCCATGATGAACTCGTGACAGCCGCACCGCTTCGCGGCGTCCTCGACCTCCTTATCCGTCGCCGACTGCCTGCCGAGGCGGATATTCTCGCGGACGGTCATGTCGAACAGGAAATTGTCCTGAGAAACGTAAGCTATCCTTTGGTTGCATTCATCGAGGGGTATCTCCCTCATATCAACGCCACCGTAGGAAATGCTTCCGCTGTCCGCATCCCAAAGGCTCGCTATGAGCCTTGCGACGGTGGATTTGCCGCTTCCCGAGGGTCCGACGAGCGCTATGAAGTCGCCCTCATGTATCGTCATGGAAATGCCGTGGAGTATCTCCTTATCGGCGTAGCCGAAGCGCACGTCTTTGAGAACGATGTCGCCGCCCTTTAGCGTCTTTGTCAGCTTATCGGGGCGCACCATCTCGGGGGCGTCGATTATGTTCCTTACCTCCGTAACTATCGTGTCCATCTGTGCTATGAAGTCCGCAGTGCTGATAGTACCGTGCATGGTCATGATACCGCCTATGGGCAGCACCGAGAGCATGGTGGCGGGCATTATGACCATAGCGAAGGTCATATATACGTTGCGCTTTCTCATCCAGTCCACGAAGCTGGCGGCGCTCTCCTTTGCGGCGGAGGCGAACTTCTCATAGCTGGACTGTGCCTTTCCGAACACTTTTATGACCTCTATGCCGTTTATGTACTCGGTGGTGACGGCGTTCAGGGCTTTGGTGGCGCGGACCGTCCTGCCGTAGTTCTCCTCATATCCGAACATCATCAGCGCGTAGCAGGCAAGCCCTATCGGAACGGTGATGAGAGCCGCAAGACCCAGCTTCCAATTGATGACGAAGGCGTAGATCAGAATGATGACGGGCGCTCCTATGCCCGTCGTGAACTCGGGCAGGATATGCGCAAGAGTAGTTTCTATGCTGTCAATGCGCTCGACTATAGTGCTTTTGAGCGCTCCCGACGGTCGGGCTATGACGTCCCCCAGGGGCATTTTTGACAGCTTGTCGAGGGCTTTCTTGCGTATCACCGCGAGGGTGTGGAAGGTCGCAAGGTGAGAATTGGCTGTAGACAGTGCGTGGAACAGCGAGCGTCCCAGCCACAGTGCGAGTATTATCACGCAATTTATTATATATGCCCTCTTGTCCGTGTTGCCCGAGAGCAGATCTCTGACTATCCCCGCGATGAAGTAATACGGCACTATGCCGCAAACCATGCTGAACGCCGCGAGTATCACGCTCAGCGTAAACTTTCCCTTTCGCTCCCCCGACTGGCTCAACAACCAGCCGAAGGAGCCGTTTCTGTCCTTTCCCATTACATTTCCTCCTGTCTGTTGCGATAGCTCTGCGGCGTGACGCCAATGACGTCCTTGAACGCCGCAGAGAATTTCGACGCATTGTCGTAGCCCAGCCGCTGGGATATCTCCGATATCGTCAGGTCTGCTTCGGATATCAGCATGGCGGCGGCGGCTTTCATTTTGAAGCTCTTGATGTACTGATAGACGGGCGCTCCGTAGACCGCCCTGAACACCTTTCGGAGAGTTGCGGAAGACATTCCCGATATCTCCGAAAGCTCCTCCACAGTATAGCTCCTGTCAAGGCTCCCCGTGATGAGCGAATGTATCTCCTTGACCTTCTCGGTCCGGCTTACGGGGAAATACTGCCGCTGTCCCGTATGCTCCGCAGGGTCTGTCCTTTCCAGAAGGAGCAGGAGCTCGGCAGTCTTGACCTTGAAATATTCGAGCCTGCGGCTTTTCGGTGCTCGGTACAGCTGTGAGAACAGCAGGTTCAGCAGCTCGCTGTCCCTCAGGATCATCTCCTTGTTATCGGGGCAGAATTTTTTCGCAAGAGCTTCGATGTCCGCGGTCAGGAAGGGCATTTCCCGTTTTAGCGAAGCCTGCGCCGCGCCCTGCACGAAGCCTATGGACAAGCCGTGATAGTGCGACAGCGGAAGGTCTACCCTGCCCTCGTGATGAACGCGCCTGTCTATGCGAAGGTCGCCCGCCTCCATGTAATACCGCCCGCCGAAGGCGTTCTCGTGCTCGATACGTCCCTCGCGGCAGTGGTCGATGCACAGCACAGTTTCGGGATTATGGTACTCCGAAATGCACTGCCTTAAATGCAGGTCGTTATACATCAGGTACACTCCATCGAACACGCGGTACATTGTCATGAATCCCTCGCCCGAATCGTCGTCTATCCGAAGCACCCTGCACTCGCCCTCAGCCGCGACTTCGTGTACGTTCGAGCCGAAGCCCGCGCTGTCAAGGGAATCGAATATCTCACCTTTCATACGTTCCTCCGTGAGTTAGATATAACTAACCACATATCAAAAATAATCGGTCCCGTTCCTGAGACCGTTATTATTATAGCACAGTTCATTCGGTTTTGCAACTCCGTTCTGTTCCGAATGCTCCATTTTGTAAAAAAAGTTTCGGGACAGACCTCCTGCGAAGAAAGACCTGTCCCATATGATAATACTGTCTTATCGCTGTTTTTCCACGATATGCTGTGAAAGTCCGTTTATGAATATTGGGGTAAGCTCCGCCTGTATGAGCGGTCTTGCGTAGGCTAAGAACTCGGGGAGCATATCGGTGCGCTTTTCGTTTATCCACTCCACGGGGACCTTCTTCTCGTACCGGCATAAGCCGTGTCAGCCGATATAAGACCCATTCCCGAGAGCAGCTGCGAGATGACGCCGGGCTGCATTCCCGAGGTATCCGAGCCCTGCTTCACGAGCATCATGACCAGCGATGTCATAACTACCGTTGACATGAACTTCGGCAGGTAGGTGAGCACCTGATAGATGCTCCGAGCGATGTTCGAGCGTATCTCGTTGAAGAACAGCGCTATGATTATGGGCATCGGGAACCCGAATACCAGTCCGTAGAAGCTGAGCAGGAAGGTGTTCCTGAAGGCTCTCCAGAACTGCGCCGAAAGCTCGGCGTTGCCCGTTCCGACAAGGAGCGTCCTGAAATACGAGAAGCCCGAGTAATACTGATCCGCTACCGTTTTCGCGTCCTCCGTCAGCTTGAAGCTGCCGAGCAGCTCGTACATCGGGAAGTATCTCCAGAGCAGGAACACGAGTATCATCGGCACGAGCATCAGATACAGTCTCCGGTCCTTAGCTACCGTCCGCACCACATTTCGCCAGTAGTGCTTTTCCACATCGTCCCGAACTGCCTGTTCGGGGTTTTCGATGTATGTACCGCTTTCCTCATCGAATATCAGAAAGTCGGTGACCTTTCCAGTCATGATCGCAAGACCTCCCCTGTTTTAGACTTCCCCGTATTCGGTATCACCGTGATCGGGGATCTGACTTTTATTTCTTTCCGCTTGCGTCCGTATCAGATAAGCTATCTGATCCTCGAACAAGCCGTCTATCCTCCTTGCGAGCTGCACCGTCACCGCCGCGAACAGAAGTGAAAGAGAATCTGTAGCGATGAGGGTCACTATCGCTCCCGCCGAGCCGCCGAGCGCAAGTCCCACCAGCCATCTGCCGACCTGCACCGCGATGAATGCCTCCGCGGTGAACATGAACGTCAGCGAAGCCTTAGACCTTACCGCTTCCTTGCCCTTGCGTTTCAGTATCGCGAGAGCCGCGAGCGCGAAGCAGTTGCCTATGCAGTACACCGCGAATTGCTGTAGGCTCGCTCCCGAAGCGATACACAGTGCCAGTCCTCCGCCCAGCGCGGGTACCGCGGCATATGCTCCCCAGCGCATCATGACTATACAGACTATAGCCACCGTCGGCGAGAGCACGTAGGATTCCGCTTGGAACCACACCCTTGCGGCAGTCGTTATGACCGCCTCCGCCGCAACGAGTATCATGGTCATGATACCAACGTCTATCATGCGGTATTGCTTTAAAGATAAGTTCATTCCTATCATTCCTTCGATCGTTTGATCGTTCGTTTCTTTCTCTTGTTACTATTTTACCCTACTGCCACCCGAAAGTACAGAACAAAATGCGGACTGTTTATGGACGATACAGTTATTTATGCTCAAAAGTTGCAAACCAGTCAGAAAACTATTATGCAAAGTGCTGAGTAGGGGTAAAAAAATTTGGCGATATCGCCCTAAATCCTGCAACAAAGTCTATCGTTTCGGTAAAAATAACACAGTGCCGCGATCGTTCACTGAACTGTTTCATTATCGCGGCACATTCAAAAATCGGCACAGCCCGAAGCAACTATATGTCTTATTTATCCATAAGCCCCTTTAAGTAGTGGTCCATAGCGTCCGCCACCTGCTTGGAGTAGTTGACAGCCTCGACCACCGTCCGCGCTCCGCGCACAACGTCGCCCGCCGCGAAGATTCCGTCGCGGGTGGTCTTGCCGTAGGTGTTCGTGACGAGCAGTCCCTTATCGGTCACATCGAGCCCCGTTGTCGTGGATACTATCCTGTCGCGGGGACCCTGCGACACCGCGATTATGGTCGAAGCCGCGGGATAGAGCTTTTCGGTGCCCTCGATGTGCTTCGTCCTGCCCTCGCCGTCCTTTTCTACCTGTATGAAGATAACGCCCTCATCGGTGATCTCCAAGGGCTCCACGCCCTTTACGAATTCCACGCCGTCATATTTCGCCGATTCGACCTCTGTGACGCTTGCCGCTAAATGCTCCGAGCGCGCGAACACCGTCACCTTCCTGCAGCCGTGACGAAGGGCTGTCCTCGCAACGTCCATAGCGGAGTTGCCCGCGCCGATGACGTTAAGGCTGTCCCCCAGAGTATACACATCGGGATTGGTCAGATAGTTTATGGCAAAATGCACGTTCCCGAGGCTCTCGCCCTTGATGTGCAGGGTCTTGGGCTTCCATACGCCCGTACCGATGAATATAGCCTTGTAGCCGTCGCGGAACATATCGTCTATGGTTATGGTAGTTCCTATGGAGGTGTTCGGGCGTATACGTATCCCGAGCGTGAGCATGAGCTTCTTGTATCTCTCTATGTACTGCTTCGGGAGCCTGAACTCGGGTATGCCGTAGCGGAGAACTCCGCCAATCTTCTCGCGGGATTCAAACAGCGTTATCTCATAGCCCCGCCTTGCAAGAAGTATGGCTATGGTTATCCCCGCGGGGCCTCCGCCGATAACTCCTACGTGTATGCCGTTCTTTTTGATGTCCCCGAGGTCGAGCTTTTCAAAATAGGTATCGCTTATGTAATTCTCTATACAGCTGAAAATAACGGGCGAGCCCTTGCGTCCCAGCACGCAGTTGCCCTCGCACTGGTTCTCGTGGTTGCAGATGAGGGAGCAGATCATGCTGAGAGGATTGTTCTCGAAGAGCATATTGCCCGCCTCGTCTATGTTGCCGTCAAGAAATGTGCGTATAACGTCGGGTATGGGCGTGCTAATGGGACATCCCTTCCTGCACGAGGGGTTCTTGCAGCCCAGACAGCGGCGTGCTTCGTTTATGATATTGAATGCCATTTTTCATCGTTCCTTTCTTTTCTGCGACGCATAGTTTTTCGGAGAGCAGCCGAAGTATTTCTTGAACACCCTCGAAAAATACAGCGGGTCGGAGTAGCCGCAGATATACGCTATCTCCGAGATGTTCTGCTCCACGTTGTCCATGGAGCAGAGCAGCTTCTCAGCCATCTGCACCCTTAGCCCCGTAAGGTAATCATGCGGGGTCATGCCCATCTCGCTCTTGAACAGCTTGCGCAGATAATCGTAGCTGAACGGAATGGTGCGGAGATACTTCTCTATCTTGTAATCGCAGTCGCTGAAATTCTGCATGATGTTGTTCTTTATCTCTTCCACGACGCTGCGGACGGGCTTGACGTTCCTGAACGCCGTCACGTAGTTCACGATCAGGTTCCCCAGCGCCCCGATTACGAGCTGCTTGTTGTCCATGTCGCAGTTGAAGAAATAGAATGCGTCGCTGAAAGCATTCAGTACATGGCTCTCGCTGTCGTCGGAGATCATCAGCGGCTCTTTAAAGCGGAACGTGGCGTCGGCGACGTGGATATGTATATTCGTAAAGCCCTGTTCGCTGCTGTTTATATGCATTATCTGCGGGGGGATTATAACGAGGTCTCCCACGCCGTATTTCAGGACTCTGTCGCTGAATTCAAACTGTCCCTCGCCGCTAGTACAGTAAACGAGCTCCCATTCGGGGTGACAGTGCTTCTTTGTGGAAAAGGTTATCAGATGCTTGCCTGCATATACGATATTATTCACGGTCTTCCCTCCTCTGCAAAGTCTGCTATAGATCGGTGCGTTTATCGGAACATTTTAAGCAAAGACTCTTTTTCCTCCTCGGTCAGCCTGCGGCTCCAGGGAACTCTTCCCTCGGGGATATCCCCGTACTCGGAGAAACGGGCGGTCTTGTCCCTGCCCGAATCGTTCCAGCTGTCGAAGCCCTTTACCGAAATATGCCTTCCGTATTCGCAGTCGATGAAGCTGCATTTTCCGTGATCCCTCCAGGGACGTGCCAGGTACACCGAGCCGTCCTCGACGCCCTCCTCGCAGGTGAAGCGGCATTCGTTGAACACGAAGCCGACTTTTTTCTCGTACCCGTGAGCGGGAGCGGCGGCGTAGCCGTGCCCGCGCACATCGTACACCGAGCGTATCTCGCACTTATCGAAAAGCACGCTCCCGCAGCCGAAAATAAAGTCCACGTTCCCCGCGATGAAGCAGTTCTCGAACACCTGGAACATATTCCCTCCCGCTCTCAGAGAATCCTTGAGGAAGCCGTAATACCTCACGATCAGATCGGTAGGGAGAGGTCCGCAGAAAAGGGTATCCTGGGTGGAGATAAAGCGGCAGTTCTCGGCGCGGAATTTGTCGGCGCAGATCGTGAGCGCGACCTCCTGACCCTTAGTCTCGGGGGAGCGGGCGTCGTTCTCGACGGTAAGGTTTTTAAACGTGACGTTCGGAGCCAGCACCGCGGCGGTGTACGTCCTGAAGGTGTTGTACTCAGTGCCGCTCTCATCGAGCTTTTTTGCGTAGTCCCCCCAGACTATCTTCGTGTCCTCGGGGCTGTTCCCGATAAGGCTCACCCCGCGGGCAGTGATCTCCGCCTTGCAGCGGTATTCGCCCGCCGCCAGCATGATGCGGGTATCGGGAGCGGCATTTTTCAGCACTGCGGACAGTTCCTCCGCAGTAGTTACCTGTACAGTATCCATGAGCTTTCTGCCTTTCCATGCTGTAGTCAGCAATTGTTGTATGCCCTCGGGCAGGTATGATAACGAACGGTATCATGTACAATAACGACATATCCGATTTATCCATTTTCATGACCGAAATTGAAATGCTCTGCCTCTCACACAGAAACGATATCCCGCGATTTTAGCCGTGCAGGCTTTGGATACGTTCGGCGGACAAGTCCGTTTCGGGCAGAACGGAGCAATAAATCATAGTTATTCGCTACGTCTTTTTCACAAGAATAACAGCCTATTTTAACTCTTTTTATATATTTTAACTTATTTTTGTCAAATATGCAATACCAAATCCGATACATATATGGACAAATCGGATATATGAATTGAAAATTACGGTCATTTTCCGATATTTTCATCAATAATGACGATCACTGTCATCCCCGAACCCTCGGTCATCGGGAGCGCCCTCCGAGGGGAGATCATTTGCCCGCTGTTACCGCCGATAGTCAAAATGTTAATGTATTATCAAAAAAAGGTTATTGAACAATATACATTCTTCTGTTATAATTTAGAGGAAGATGTCATTGTATGGATATCCCGTCAGAAAAAAACAAACAAGAGGTGTTTAAAAATGAAGAAGATCATTTCAGGCAAGGTAAGAGAGGTCTACGAAACGGATAACGGCGAGCTTGTACTCGTCACCACCGACAGGATCTCCGCCTTCGACGTAATCCTCGATTCCACCGTTCCCGGCAAGGGCAAGGCTCTCAATCAGATCTCGCTCTACTGGTTCGAGCTCACAAAGGACATTATCCCCAACCACATCATCACCGACAATCTCTCCGAGATGCCGGAGATGTTCGCCGACAAGGAGCAGTATGAGGGCAGGACGGTCATGACCAAAAAGCTCAAAATGCTCCCCTACGAGTTCATCGTGAGAGGCTATATGTTCGGCAGTATGTGGGAGGACTACAAGAAAACAGGCGCCTACTGCGGTCAGCCCATCGAGGGCGAGTATCAGCTCGCAGAAAAGCTCGCGGCTCCCATGGTAACTCCTTCGGTAAAGAACAGCGAAGGTCATGACGAGAACATCACCCTTGACAGGCTCAGAGCCGAGATAGGCACCGAGGAAGCCGACAGGATCGCCGATATCTGCGTCAAGATATACAACAAGTGCTACGAGGACGCCAAGACCAAGGGGCTTATCATCGCCGACACCAAGTTCGAGTTCGGCTACGACGAGAACGGCGTGCTCACTCTCGGCGACGAAGTCATGACTCCCGATTCCAGCCGTTTCTGGGCTGCCGAGGACTACAAGACGGGCGTTTCTCCGAGGTCTTATGACAAGCAGTTCGTCCGCGACTGGCTCATCGAGAAGAAGCTGAACGGCGTGACCCCAGCTCCCAAGCTCCCCGAGGACATCGTCGAGAACACCGCAAGGCTCTACAAGGAGTGCTTCACCAAGATCACGGGAAAGACAGAATACTGATCTTTTTCATTGACATCAACATATTATAGCCTCCCTTGCAGTGCGACAGCACGGCTGCGGTCGTTTTCCTTGCACTGTGAAATTTTCTCTCGAAATCTTTATGCTGCTATTTTCTTGGATTGCTATAAAGCCCCGAAACGGCTCATTGCGTTTCGGGGCTTTTTTCGTCACGATAATCGACCCTTGACAAATATCAGTATGCATGATATAATTATACAATAAAGGTCGTTATTCTTCAAACTATCGAAAGGGGCGGTCGGTCATGAATGAGAGCTTCGATCTGCAAGGCTATATGACGGAGGGCGTGGAAAGGGTCGTGTCGGAAGCGGTAAAAGCTACGCTCAAAAACCCGAGGGAGAGCGCATTTATGCTGAGATTCGCCGCCGCGAGCAGGAACGCTTCCAAAAAACGCCGCAGGGCTGAGGACAGCGGCGAGCATATCCCGCCCTTTCTTATCGCGAGCATTACGAGCAAGTGCAACCTTCACTGCGCGGGCTGCTATTCCCGATGCAGCAACGCCACCACAGACGCCGAACCCGTGAAACAGCTCACGGCTGAGGAATGGCTTCGGATATTCGGCGAAGCCGAGGAACTGGGAATCAGCTTTATCCTGCTGGCGGGCGGCGAACCAATGCTCAGGCGCGACATCATCGAAGCCGCGGGGAAAAAGCAGAATATACTCTTCCCGATATTCACGAACGGCACATACATGAACGAACGCTATTTCGAGCTTTTTGACAGGTGCCGCAATCTCCTGCCCGTAATGAGCATAGAGGGCGAACGCTCCGTCACCGACACAAGGCGCGGCGATGGGATCTATGACAAGCTCATCGCCAACATGGACGAGTTGGGACGGCGGGGGCTTATCTTCGGGGCTTCGGTGACTGTCACCACCGAAAATCACAGGGAAGTCACTTCGGAGAGCTTTCTTGACAGCCTGTCCGGGCGGGGCTGCAAGGCGGTCATCTTTGTGGAGTACGTCCCCGTCACCGACGAGAGCCGCGGGCTTGCCCCCACCGACACTGAGCGGGAACAGCTCATGAACGAGATACAGCGCCTGCGCAAGGAACGCCCCGAGATGGTCTATATCTCCTTCCCCGGCGACGAGAAGAGCTCGGGAGGGTGCGTGGCTGCGGGGAGGGGGTTCTTCCACATCAACTCCCACGGCGGCGCGGAGCCATGTCCCTTCTCGCCCTATTCGGACGTGAATGTGAGGGGCGGCTCCCTGCGGGAAGCACTTCATTCGCCGTTGTTCAAAGCTCTGCAAAGCGGAAATATCCTGCTCGACGACCACGAGGGCGGCTGTGTGCTCTACGAAAAGCGTGAGCTTGTGGAAGCGCTCCTTGCGAAATGAAACACAAAACGGCACTCACATCGGAAGTGAGTGCCGTTGTTATTTATTTGATGATCTTCAGGTCATTATTCAACTTGTTATCTAACTTCTTCTGCTTGGATTTAACGATCTCCCCGGCGTTGCTGCTCAGCTTCCCCGCGGACTGAGCGGTGTAGCCCGAATAGAGCAGGTCTCCGTTCTTAGAGAGCGCCTTGCCGCGCATAGCCTTGGCATTCTCCCATGCGTTTTTTCCCGCAGAAGCGGAGAAGTTCTTGAACTGCGTGGAATCCTTGAGCTTACCGACCTCCTCCTTGAAATCGAAGCCGTAAAGGCGTGAAGGATCGTTTTCCCTGAGTGCCTCACATTCGTCTTTCAGCTCATCTATAGTCACCTTTCCCTTTTTGAGCTTTGTCAGGAAGGTCTTGGCGGTTATCATTCCCGCAGCGAGCTCCTCGATCTCCTTGGCGGCTGTTTCCTTCATATCCTCGGGCGGCTCTCCCTTTTGCAGGCTGTATTCGAGCATCTTTCTTCTGCTGTCTATCTGTGCCTGCAATTCCGTTTCAAAGCCCTTCGCGTCGGCGTTCATAACTATTTCCGAAAGTGCCGATCTGCCGTCATCTATCTGCGCCTTTGCTGCTTCCACGTCCTCGGGCAGCTTATTATCCTCGGGCTCGGATATGTTTATGCCGTTCTCGTAATCCTGCGAGTATTCAAAGTCATCATTATCGTTATTATTGATGTTGTTGATATTGTTGATATTATTGATGCCGTTATCGAGTTCCTCCGCCTTGCCATTGTCGGGCAGGGGCTCTTCCTTCGCCTTTTCTGCCATTCCCTCATCATTAAGAGTGCTGCTCCTCGGTATGATGGGGTCAACAGCCTTTACGTTTTCTTCTATCCTGCTGACCTCGATACCGTTTTTTACGCTCGTGATGTCGTTTTTGATACCCTTGATGACATGGGATATTTTCTTCCTGCCCGACTCCTTCATCGGCATCTTTGCGATCTCGTCGGCTATATCCTCCATATCAATGACATCGTCAAGCTCCGCACGGGGAAGCCTGCTGCGGGAGATGTCCGTATTGTCAACACTGTCTTTCATGAGCCCCGTGATATCGGCGCGGGCAGCAAGGAAGCTCTTCACGGTGAGCTTCTTGGGCTTTTCACGAAGGTCAAGCTCATTCTGCTTCTCCCCGCCTTTCTCGAGCCGCTCTTTGTCCGACCCGAAGCGCTCGATCGCTTCCCTCAGCGTTTCGCCCTTGTTCATGTCGCGCAGACCGCAGAAGGCTTCCTGCAAGTCCATGCGTGCCTGCTTCAGCTCCTTGGCGATGGTCCTTGCATTGTCTCGGCGGTCTATGCCCTCCTGAGTATAAGCCTTGAACATTCCGCGCCAGCCCGAATGGGACTTGTCGTAGCTCTCGGCTGCGGTTATGGCGTTATCGTATGCGGCGATGATCTGTTCGGGGGTGTATTCCCCCGAATCAGGCTGCCTTGTCATCACGGAGAGCAGCTTCACGGATGAGATAAGCTCGAGATAGCTGTCGGACCTCTTGTCCTCGGTCGCAGGGTCGAAATCCGCTTTTCTTTCCTTGTTGTCAGAAACAAGCGAGGCATAAGCCGCTCTGTAAGCATCGGAGCTCTTGGCAACAGCCTCCCCGAAGGCTTTAACGCTCTTTATGCGGTCGTTCAGGGCTTCGATCTCGTTTGCATGATCGTTGTTGTTTTCGTCGATCAGCTCGGAGAATTTCTTGTCGGGCTCGCTAAGGAGCCTGCTCCCCGCCGCTGCCCTCTTTATCCTGTTGAGCCCCGAGTTCGAGAGCACCGCCGCATTGCTGAGCGTATTCAGAAGCGCGTTCTCGATCAGAGTAGTCTTGGAGTTATTGACCATATGCGAAAGCTCGGGACCGTTCGCATTATAATCGGCGACGGCGTTTTTAAGCTCCTCCATCGCCTTCTTTATCTCATTGAAAGAAAGATCGCCTGTCGCAGAACTAAATTCCTTGCGCTTATCATCGACGACCTCTTTTTTGTCGTTCCAGATATAGCTTTCCCGTTCTTTCTTCTCTTCGGCGGTCAGCTCCCGCTTTTTCTCCCAGCTGCAAATATTCGAGAGGGCGGTGCTGAGCCTGTTGAACTGCTTGTTCGACATGATCTCGGGGGTGCGGGCTTTATCGAGATTGCCCTTCATGATACGGCATTTGCTTATGATATCGGGAATGATCTCGCCCCTGATATTATCATACCTGTTCTCCTCGGAGACCTTTCTTACCATTGCCGAATAGCCCGCAACGTCGGCAAAGTTGCCTTTAAGACGCTTGGCGTTCTCGAAAGTGTCCCTTCCCTTTTTGGCGAAGTCGGAGTATATATCGCTCTCGCCCTTTTTCCTGTTTGCAAGATCGGCGAAAACGCTCTGAGAATACGAATGCTTTACCCACTTGTACGCTTCCGCATTATTGACTGTGCTGTTATTGTTTACTTCATTGTCTCCGGTCGCTCTCATGTCGGAAGCGGACATTACGTAAGCGTATCCGTCCTCAGCCGCTTTTTTCTCGGCCTCGGTCAGGGGGGCTGCGGGCATAAGATCGGCATTGATGTCTCGGAGCTCCTTACCGATATCCTTGTTTTTGGAAGCGCGGTCGAGATTTGCCATATGAGTGCAAAACGAAAGGTAGTTCTTCTCAAACTCCCTACGGTCTGTGAATTCCTTGGCGGTGATATCATCATTCACCACGGCTTTGCAGCTGCGAATGAGTGATTTAAGGGAGTGATACTTGTTATCCTCGATCTCGCCCTCCACCGCTTTCATAGCGACCTCGTTGTTTATCCGCTGTATCGTTTTCTTTATGGGCTGATAGTCGTCTATGCGCGAAACGTCCCAGCCGCGGTCGAGGGCATCGTTCTGCTCGCTGACGGTCTCCGCGCTTTTTCCGAGCTCGTCCATGAGCGCATTTCTTTCGGCACCGTCTTCATAATAGTCACCGAGCTTTTCCTTAGCATCGTTCAGCGCTTCGGAGAGCTTGGTGTTGGCGTCCTTGACCTGCTCCATGACCTCATTATATTCCGCGTCGGATACAACGTTGGTCGCAAGTCTTGTGGAAAGCTCAACGCGCTCTGCTGCCGCATTAAACACCTTGTCGTAGCCCGTTCCGATAAACAGCTCGTTGAGTTCCTCTTCGCCGATCATCTCATTATACTCATCTGCAAAGGTCATCTTTTCCGCGCCGAAAGAGCCCGACATGAACTCGTTCCCGAGGGTGTTTGTGGGCTGTACATCGGGGTCGCTGCATTCCTTGGTATGCTTTAAGACAGCCTTGCCGAAATTAAGATACGCACGCAAGCCGTTATAACGCAGACCGTCATAATCCTTCTCCGCATTCTCAATTTCCTTCAGCGCGTCATCGAGTGCCTTAACTGCGTTTTGGGTCAGCTTCGGGTCGTCGCTCGTGTGGGCGTTAAGAGCTGTCTCCAAGTCACCGAAAGTTCTTCTCAGATATTCCGTTTCGGCTCTTGTTCCCTCAAAAAACTTGTTCGTAAGGTCGCTGTTCAGCCAGTTGAAAAAGGCTGCATACTGTTTCTTCGGCTCTATAGTCTTAGGCATGGTGTATTACCTCCCGTTTATCCTCGTTTTTTCGTCTTTCGTAAGTAATACCCTCCGATATGCCCTTGGGGTGCAGGAGATGAAAAAAAATGAGCTGCCATTTTTCGGGCAGCTCACAGCTTTTGTATTTTTCAGCCTGCGAAACGCCTGCCGACGGTACAGCCTCCGTCGCAGAGGATATCTACTCCCGAGAGATAGCCGTTTCTCTCGTCGGCGGCGGAGGCTATCGCAAAGCCCAGTTCCTCGGGCGTCCCCATGCGCTTTTCGGCGCCGTATCTCAGCATTTTCTTTCCTTCTTCGGCTTCAAGTTCTCCCATATCGGTAGCTACGAGCCCGGGGCTTACCGATACGACACGTATGCCCTTCCCGCCAAGCTCGAACGCCGACTTCCGCGCATACCACACCGCGAAATTCTTCGACAGCGCATAGGCAAAGCCCGAACGCTGATACTCCCCTCTCGGCAGGCTGCTGCGCTTTATCATCTTTGCGAGAAATGCCTTCTCGTCGCTGTCCGCCAGCTTGTAGGCGCTTTTCGGGATAACGAGCTTCGGTATCGCGTAAGCGGAGTTTGAGGACACGTCCACTATCACGCTGCCCTTGCCCATGACCTTCGCAAATTCGGTGTTCACATACACAGTCCCCAGCGCGTTCACGCGGATAAGCTGCTCGGGCTTTGCCATAGCGGGGGACAGCCCCGCGGCGTTTATGACGTTCCTCACCGTCCCGAGGGAAGCGGCATACTCCGCAAGCTCGCGGACGCTCCGCCGCTTCGAGGTGTCGCAGGTCTTGTAATACGCACGATATCCGAGTGCTTCAAGCTCTGCGGCTGCCTTTTGCAGCTTAGCTTCCGTTCTTCCCGCTATGAGTATCAGCTTATCCTTCGGCATGAACTTTGCCGCCGCAGATCCCATACCGCTGCCGCCGCCCGTTATCACACATACGTCAGCCATGATCGTCCCCTCCTTATATCTTACCCACTGCTTTGAGCCAGCTTATCTCGTCGTGTATAGTATCGCGGTAGGGGCGTGTGGTATAGCCAAGCTCCCGCCGCGCCTTGCCCGAATCGAATACGTTGTTCCTCGCGAGGTTGTATACCGAGAACGAGGTCATGAGCGGCTTCTCGCCCTTTCTCTTCGCACGCTTCTCCATGAGCCTCCCGAGCATATCCGCAAGACTAAGCGGCAGGAACAGCTTCACGGGCTTGCAGCCGCTCTCGCTGCTCACGAGCTTCGAGAAATCCCTGAAGGACACCTCGTTGTTGGCGAGGATATAGCACTCCCCTCGCCTGCCCTTATCGGCGGCGAGTATCGTCCCCCGCGCCAGATCGCGCACATCGCAGAGATTGAACGAACCGTCTATGCCCACAGGCATTTCGCCCTTGATGATCTTGATGAGCGTCCCCGTAGTCTCGCCTACGGCGTAGTCCTCGGGACCCAATATGCCGCTTGGGTGGACGACGCAGGCGTTCAGTCCCCTGTTCTTCACCGCGTCCAGCACCGCCTGTGTAGCCGTCGCCTTTGACTGACTGTAGCAGCCCACCACCGCGCTGTCATCAAAGCGCTTCACCTCGCGTATGGCTGTACCCTTCTTTCTCTCGGGGATAGCCCCCGTACTGCTGCAATAAACGAGCTTCACGCACTCCTTATGTTCAAGACATTTGTCGATGATGTTCTCGGTGCCGCCCAGATTCACGTCCATGACCTTCTGACTGAACGCGGGGTCAACCGTAACTATGCTCGCGATATGGAGCACCACGGTCTCGGTGCCCTCGGGGACGGTAAAAAACCGTTCAAGGGACTCGGTATCGCAAAGGTCACCCGTGACTATCTCCGCTCCCTTCGGCACGAACTTCATCGCGGGGTCGTTCGGCAGCACGAATGCCCTTACCTTATCGCCGCGCTCTATAAGCTGTCGGCAGACCGTTCCTCCGAGGAAACCCGCCGCGCCTGTTACAAGATACATCTTCTCCATAGTGAATACCTCCGTTTTGTTTATTCCTTGACTGTGATATTAGTTTACTTCGGCAGTATTTGAGTTTTGTTGCAGTATTGTTGCAGCTATGTTAATGCCGTTTCCGATATTTGCTGTACAAAAAAAACGGATATCTCACAAGGTATCCGTTTCGTATCCTCATCATCTAAGCTCCGGGCGTATGTCCCTCATCGTAGAAGCAGCAGCCGTTCCTGCCCGCTTCCTTGACCATATACAGCGCCTTATCCGCGTGGTCCATAAGCTCTTTGATGTTTGCGGCATCCTTTCCGAAAGCGGCTCCAACGCTCACAGAAACGGGAGGAAGCCCGTCCTCCTGCCTTGAAAGCGCGGAGTTTATGAGGGCGGCTTTCAGCCTTACCAGCTCGCGGTGTTCCTCGTCCATGTGGAGCATGAACACGACGAATTCATCGCCCCCCAAACGGCAGATATAGTCCTCCGAGCGGAAGGTGTGTTTGAGCGCCGCCGCGATCTTTTTCAGCACCTTGTCACCCACCAGATGACCGTAGGTGTCGTTGACCTCCTTGAACTTGTCCGCGTCTATGAGCAGGGCGGCAGTCGTTTTCAGATCGACGCTGCTGCTCAGAACATCGTAGCCCGCGCGGTTATAAAGCCCCGTCAGCTTATCGTGGGAGGCGTCATAGTTGAGGTTCGATATGCTCTTTTTGTATGCTTCATACATCTTATTGTATGTCCTTGCAAGATATCTGAACTCATAGGAGCCTATAATGGGTATCTTGCTGTCCTCGCGTATCTTCTGAACGCCTTTGAGTATGGGATTTATTCCCAGATAAGAGGTTATCCAGAGCAGGAATACCACCAGCGCGGACTCTATCACTATCAGCACCCGCGACATTTTGAGTCTGTACTCCATCTCTTCCGACGACCCCAACTGCCTGCTGCGAACACTCGATTCAAGATAACCAAAGCAGCTGTTCATATTTGAGCGTATACGTTCCTTGCGGGCGTAATACTCCTCATCGTGTACTATAGTCTGTGCGAGCTTTATCTTCTCCTCGGAGGTCAGAGTGCCGTCCTCTGCCGAAAGGGACACGTCTTCGATCTCGTCGGGAAGCCCGGTAATGCCATTCGCTTCGGAGATCAGGCGCATAGCGTAGTATTCTGTCTCCATGAGCGCCACCGACTCGCTCATCGCCATTTCCAGCTTGTCATACGCCTCCGGCTCTTCTTCAACTGTACTCAGCTTTTCCAGTGCCTTATCACGGCGTCTGTTGTGTTTGGCTTCCTCGAAATACTCGTTCATGAACCTGCTGTCGCAGGTCACGGTGAAGCACTGCACCTTGTCGGTCAGATAGTCTGAGGCTTCCATAAGCTCATTGACACTGTAGCGAAGCCCTATGTACTCCTCCGTAGCCAACGTCAGCTCTTTATACGCAGATGAAGTTTCATAGGTCTCGTAGAGCAGGAAACCCGTGACACTCAGAGCCAGTATCAGCATGATGATATGCGTCAGCCTGAGAGATATGCCGTCCTCCCTGACCCTTTTGAATAAATGCATTAAAACCATCTCTTTTCCAAATAATAAGCTCACATAGTCTGTGCGCAGAAATCATATACAAAGATATCTATACCACCGACGCTATCATTTGTCAACAGACTATAGTGTATATATCACTATGCACATTTCAAAGTTGCCGATAATCAAACAAGGCTTCATTCGGCAGCTGAAAAACAGAGAACGCATATATCCGTTCTCTGCCCTTCTGTACCACATCAGCGATAAGTACCGTATTTTTTCTTGAATCGGGTCTTGTTCTCGTACATGGCTTTATCGGCGCGTTTGAATACGAAATCAACGGTCATATCTTCGGCAGACCTCTCAGCCATTCCGATAGCCGCCGAGTACCTCTGCCACTTATCGCGGCTCTCATCGGTGAAGCTGTTCTCGAAATCGCTTCTCAGCTTATCGGTGATCTGCTTGCGTTCATCGTAATCGTGACCCATCAGTATAGCGACAAATTCATCGCCGCCTATCCTGAACACGGGAGAATGCTTATATGCTTCGCATACCATTCGGCAGCAGCCCGTTATATACTGATCTCCCGCCTTGTGACCGTACTCATCGTTGATCTGTTTCAGGTTGTTCATATCGACCATAACGATAGCGTATTCCAGACCCTCCTCCGCGGCTCTGCGCTCTGTCTCCTCCGCCTTTTTGATGTAGGAGGCTTTATTGCCAACTCCCGTGAGAGCGTCCTTGTAGCTCTCCTTGCTGAGCTGACCTATCTGCTTCTCCTTGTTCTTTATGTCCTCCTGAGCCTTTATCTTATCCTCCTGCAATGCGTACAGCTCGTTGATATGGTCTATAGTATTTATCTGCATGGAGCGTATGCCATGATATATCTCGCCTATCTCGTCGCGGCTCTTAATATCCAGCTCGAGGACGCAGGCGGTCTCGTAATCAGCACCGACCGCAGGCTTGAACTTCTTCATATCGTTCGTCATGGCATCCAGCGGGGCGACAACGACTTTCTTTATGAACAGCATAGCCCCCGTCAGGACAACGGCGGTAAATATGAGCGAGCCTATGATAAGGTAGATCATGAGCTGATGTCTGTCCTTCATCACGTCGTCCATTCCCACGTCGCAGCCGACTATACAGACGCAGTTCCCCTCGGAATCGTAAACGGGCTTGAAATCGGAGCAGAGCCAGCCCCAGTCACCATTAGAGATCGTAGGCTCGGGGTTATTCGTAAGGTCTATGCCGCGAAACTCGGCTTCGCGCTCCTCGTAGTAGCCTGTTTCGTAGATAGGGTTATCGCTGTCGTCCACAAGGTACATATCATATTCCGCGTCCCTATCCCCATGAGCGACGATGTAGAGGTATTTTACCTCCTCCATGTTGGAGAGGTATTCGTCTATCATATCGCGGGTCTCTATGTATTTTTCCCAGAGACCCTTTTCTTTCAGATGATCCTCTATCGGCTGTTCGTAGTCGTCCTCCTCAGCCTTGTCACGGAGCTGCCGGAACTCCTCTGTTTCGGCTTCGGCGCGGAGCTCCGCAAGAAAATCCCCATCGACCAGCGAAGCGAAGTTGCGGGCGTTGTCGGAAGTGACCTGCTTATAAAAATTATTGATCTGGTTCGCACTCGTCAGGAACGCGAAAGCGGAAATACCGAAAGCGACCGCCAGCACGGTGATGACCACGAAAATATACATTTTTAGTTTTATAGAGAAGCGCTTTTCGTCTTTTTTCATGTATTTCACCCACTTAACAAGCTATATGCAAATATTATAACATATATTTCAGTGCAAGTCAATCAAAAATCATGAACATTTCGTTTGTTATTTTGTAAAAGGATACAATCGTGGCTGTGCTCTGATCTTTTCGGTCATTTCACGTCTATCAGCTTTTCCATCCATATCATATCGTACCTGCGCCCGAATTTGCTCCCGCACTTTCTGAACCTCCCCGCGAGGGTAAAGCCCATATGCTCGTGAAAGTGCATACTGTCGAAGTTAAGGTACTCGTCCTCGGCTTCGGGAGGAACTCCGATACAGGCATAAAGGTTCGTTATGCCCATTTCTGCGAGGGCTGCTTCGAGGGCTTCATACAGCATTCTTCCCGCGCCGTTCCTGCGTTCGTCCTTATCCAGATAGATACTCAGCTCCGCCGAGCACTCATAAGCCGCCCTGCCGACGAAAGCACCCGCGTAAGCATATCCCACCGCCCTGCCGTCCCTCTCGGCGACAAGGTAGGGATATTTTTCGAGAGTACGCCTTATCCTGCCCTCGAATCCTTCGGCGGTCGGGACGTCGTAGTCAAATGATACGGCGGTCTTTTCCACGTAGTAGGAGTATATCTCCAGCAGTCTTGCCGCGTCGGAGGGAACGGCTGTTCTTATTGTAATCATTCTTTTCTCCTCCGTTTTACTAAGATCATATGCGTTATCCCATATGATAAGTATGATTTTTCCTTATCATACCATATTTCACCCCGTTTGTCAACACTGCGCCGAATCACAACAGCTGTATTTTAAACAAAAGTCTGTGATAAATGATTGACTTTTTATGCAAAAAATGATAGAATAATATACGTGAAGGGGGGACGGAAGAAATGCCGATATGGAACCCGTGGCACGGCTGCCGCAAGATCAGCCCCGGCTGCGCGAACTGCTACGTCTACAGGCGGGACGAGAGCATAGGGAAAGACGCCTCGGTCGTCGCCAAGACCAAGGACTTCGCTCTCCCGCTCGCAAAGACCCGAAACGGCGGATATAAGCTGACCGCCGATCGGGGCGTGGTCTACGCCTGCATGACCTCCGACTTTTTTCTTGACATAGCCGACGAATGGCGGGCGGAGTGCTGGGATATGATACGTCTGCGGAGCGACCTGCACTTCCATATCATCACAAAGCGCATAGACCGCTTCGGGAAATGCGCTCCCCCCGACTGGGGAGAGGGCTGGGACAATGTTACCGTATGCAGCACCTGCGAGGACGCGGACAGGACTAACTACCGCCTGCCAATACTGCTGGGACTGCCCATAAAGCACCGCGAAGTAATCTGCGAACCCATGCTGGGTGAGATAGATATGTCCGAGTACCTGCAAACGGGGCTCATCGAACACGTCACCTGCGGGGGCGAATCGGGCAACAATGCCCGCCCCCTCGATTTCGCATGGGTCAAGGAGCTTCGCCGTCAGTGCGTCAGAAGCGCCGTACCCTTCACCTTCAAGCAGACAGGTGCGGTGTTCATCAAGGACGGCAGGACTTATCATCTCGAACGGAGCCTGCAAATGCCGCAGGCAAAGAAGTCGGGGTACAGCTACACCCCCGCGACGGGCTGTGCGGACGCCATAAGATACACCCTCCCCCGCCGAGAGGAGCTTTTTTCAAGGCTCTCACGCTCCGACTTCCGAAGCCGCTTTCATCTTTCGGACAAGGACAGGCAGTACGCAGCCGAAAAGGGCATAGACACCATAAGGGCTCATGCGGCTGACTTCGTTAAGACGCGGCTCTCCCCCGAAAATCCCGCAAACGACGGCAGACAGACCCCCATGAGAGGACACCCCGTATTCATCGCCCAGCACGCGGCTGCCTGCTGCTGTAGGGGCTGCCTCGAAAAGTGGCACAATATCCCCTCGGGGAAAATACTCACTCCCGACGAGCAGGCTTACATCGTCGATGTGCTGATGAGCTGGATAGAGAACGAAATGAAACGCTGAACCGAGAAGGAGGATCACCATGAATACTGCCACTGCATATGCGGTGATATACCTCGAAATAAACTTAGTCTCGGTGATACTTGTGGCGATGATAGGTCACAAGACCAACGGTCTGTCGAAGATGATCGCCCAGCGCAGCTTCTCCCGCGCGATAAATTCGCTGATACTGTTTTTTCTTTCCGACACCTGCTATGTGATGATGAAGTACGGCTTGCTGCCCTACAGCGGTCGGGCTGTGATCGCGTCGAAGTCCGTGTACTTCTTCTCAACGGCTCTTATGTGCTATTTCTGGTTCATCTACTTCGAGCACCTGCAAGGCACCGAGTTTGCCAATGAGCGTAAAAAAGCAGTCGGGTCATCGGTCCTCGTGTGGGTGATGTTCCTGCTCCTCATCGTCAACCTTTTCACGGGAGTGCTGTTCTATGTGGACGATGACGGGGTCTACCGCCGCGGGGGGCTTTTCCTGATACAATACCTGCTGGCGTATCTGTACGTGTTCGCCGCAGCCTTTCACGCCTTCATAGGGATATGGGACAAGAGCAAGCTGAACAAGCGAAAGACGCTGATATACCTGGCGCTGTTCCCCGTCTTTCCCGCGGGGGCGGGGATATTGCAGTTCATCTATCCCGAGCTGCCCCTTGCCTGTGCCGCCCTCTCCATCGCCACTCTTATAATGTATCTCAACAGAACGGACGAGATGATCTCCGCCGACCCGCTCACAAAGCTCAACAACCGCAAGCAGCTCAGCTTTTACTATGAGCAGTGGCAGCAGCAGGAGCGCCGCGAGCCCATGTATGTCATGATGATAGACGCCAACGATTTCAAGGCGATAAACGACACCTACGGTCATATCAGCGGCGATGACGCTCTTGTTCGGATATCCAATGCGCTTATCCTCACCTGCCGCGAATACAAGGAGCGCACCAACATCGCAAGGTACGGGGGCGACGAATTTATCGTGCTGCTCCTTACTGACAGCGAGGATAGGGCAGCCGAGATAAAGCAGAGGATAAACGAGAACCTCCGCAGGCTGAACGATGCCGCTAAAGCCCCCTACGAGCTGACCGTCAGCGTGGGATATGTTCCCGCCGACCGCTCCCGCGACCTCGAAAAGATCATTGAAGCCGCCGACGAGATGCTCTACGAGGAAAAAGCCCGTTTCAAGCGCAGCAGGCTCGCTTCACACAAATGATACCCATATGCACAAAAAAGCTGCCGCAGGCTGCGGCAGCTTTTGTTTTGTTATACTAATTCCTAAAAGGTTAGTAGACAAAGATCGGTGCTGACGGCTCAGCAATCAAGGAAAGCGACCGCAGTTGGGCTGTCGCCCTGCAAGGGAGC
>CACZJT010000053.1 GCA_902781565.1 uncultured Ruminococcus sp. | reverse complement strand
GCAGTAAGGGACTATCTTTCGATTCCGCACAACGTAACGAGAACCGCACGTATCGCCGATTTAATTGTGCAAAAGAGCGAACGCGATTTTTGCACAACCCCAAACCTGCCGTAAGGCAGGCGGGGGCAAGGTATGCCCTATGTTATCCACGGGCGCACACATAGGTGCGCCCCTACAATGCACGTAAATAACGTTACGTGTGCGGTGATTCGTGCAAAACGGTCAGCCACACAAATTATGATTTATATTCCAAATCCAAGCCTATACTATATATAATTATACCACATCCCGAAGCCAAATTAAACTACAATTTGTTAATTTTCTGTTTTTGCGGAGGGGGTTGACTTTTGCTGTGAAATGATATATAATAGTAACAGATATTTTTTGTTCGTGGGAGACTTCGTGCGTGCGGGGTCTTCGGTGCTGCTCCGCTTAGGGGCAAATGACCTGCCTTTGTTTCATTATCTTGTTTCTCTCTGCGGTATGGTCACTCTTATCAGACGTTAATGGAATATCGAAATATTTTTGCGAAAGGAGCATATCCCGTGCGCTGTGGGCGGAGTATGCCTGTGCGTCAGCGCTTGCGGGAAGATCATGTAATGAGTATTCAGAATAAAACTGCGGGAAAGTACCGCGCAAGAAGATCGTCAGAGCCTCAGCAGTCAAAGCCGCGCAGAGGTGCGGTGCTTGCGAAGCTCACGGGGCAGGAACGCCCCGCGGCGGGAAAAAACCGCGAAATGCCGCTCTCTGTCAGAATGCCGCGTACCGTCAGGGTGAACGATAAGGGCGCAAGACAGCCCGACAAGAGCCGCCGCAAAACGCCCGTCAAGATAATACCCCTCGGGGGACTCAACGAGATCGGCAAGAATTTTACCGTTATCGAATGCGCGAACGATATGTTCATCATCGACTGCGGGCTTGCTTTCCCCGACAGCGAGATGCTGGGCGTTGACATCGTTATCCCCGATTTTTCATACATCGAGCAGAACCGCGACAAGCTCCGCGGCGTGGCGATAACCCACGGTCACGAAGATCACATCGGCGCTCTGCCCTACTTTCTCAAGAAATTCAATGTGCCCGTTTACGGCACAAGGCTCACCCTCGGGCTCATAGAAGGCAAGCTCAAGGAACACGGGATCCTCAACCAGTCGCGGCTCATAGCCGTTGAGCCCCGCAAGACCATAAAGTTCGGCTGCATGGCGGTGGAGTTTATCAGGGTCAACCATTCTATCCCCGATTCGGTGGGAATGGCTATCCATACCCCCGCCGGTGTGCTTATTCACACGGGCGACTTCAAGGTGGACTATACCCCCATAGAGGGTCAGGTCATAGACCTTGCGAGATTCGCGGAACTCGGGAGCAGGGGCGTTCTGGCGCTCATGTCCGATTCCACCAACTCAGAGCGTCCCGGTTATACCATGAGCGAGCGCAAGGTCGGCGAGAGCTTCGAGAAGCTGTTCGTCAAGGCGGAGGGCAAGCGTATCATAATCGCCACATTCGCCTCGAATATCCACCGCGTTCAGCAGATAGTCAATAACGCGGCGCTGACGGGACGCAAGGTCGCCGTTTCGGGACGGAGCATGGTGAACGTCATCGGCAAGGGCATCGAGCTGGGTTATCTGAAGATCCCCGACGGGCTGCTGGTCGATATAGACCTCGTGTCCCGCTACCCCGCCGACAAGATGTGCATAATCACCACGGGAAGCCAGGGCGAGGCTATGAGCGCCCTCACGAGAATGGCGAGGGGCGAGCATAGGAACGTTACCATAACGCCCAACGACTTCATCATCATCTCGGCGAACCCCATTCCGGGCAATGAGAAGTTCGTCACGAAGGTAGTCAACGACCTGCTGAAGCAGGGTGCGGACGTGGTGTATGAATCCATGTACGAGGTACACGTTTCGGGTCACGCTTGTCAGGAAGAGCAGAAGCTGATACTCTCGCTCACAAAACCGAAGTATTTTATACCCGTCCACGGCGAGTACAAACACCTTATGAAGCACAAAGCCACCGCGATGTCGGTGGGCGTTCCCGAGGAGAATATCATCATCGCGGGGATAGGCTCTATTATCGAAACGGACGGCGTTGACATGAAGATCACGGGCACCGCGCCCTCGGGCAACGTGCTTGTGGACGGTCTGGGCGTCGGGGACGTGGGCTCTATCGTGCTCCGCGACAGAAAGCACCTTGCGGAGGACGGACTTATCATATGCTTTGCCACCGTTGACAGGCGTTCGGGCGAGATACTGGCGGGTCCAGACATAGTGTCGAGAGGCTTCGTGTATGTGCGTGAGAGCGAGGAGCTTATGGAGAAATCGAAACGCCTGCTCGCGGAAACGCTCCAGCAATGCCTTGACAGGGATATGCACGAATGGAACGCCATAAAAACAAAGATGAAGGAAGCTCTCGGCGAGTACATCTACCGCGAGACAAAGCGCGACCCTATGATACTCCCGATCATGATGGAGCTTGAAAGGTAATACCACTTCATCACTAAGGAGTACGGATAATGAATAATTCCGGTTTCGCCAGATTGCTGATACTGCTCACGACCATATCGGCAGTGATAGTAGGAGCGGCGGCGGCAAAAATGCTCTTGCAGACGGGCGTGAACGAAACGCGGGGCAAGCTCCTCGTGGGAATGAGCATCGCTATAATAATCATGCTCGTGATCGAGTTCATCTATCTTGGCAGGAGTACGAAGTCCATCATCGCAAAGACGGTCTCGCAGTTCAACAAGAACGAGAAGGAATCGCTGATGAACTTCCCTGCCCCCGCGCTTGTTCTCGACAAGGAGAACTGCATAATCTGGTACAACAAGCTGTTCGGGAGCCGCGTCTACACCGAGCAGGAGGCTTACGGGCTTAATATCGGGGAGATCTTCGAGATAGACCTCGACAAAGTGTACTCGAAGGACGGCTTTGTTTTGCCTTATAACGGGCGTTATTACATCGTCCGCGCCATAAAGACCGAATCTGCCGACCCCGAGATGCGCACACTTTATTTTCAGGACAAGACCGACCTGATCGAGCTTGAAACGGAGCGGAAGGATTCGCGGCAGTCGGTCATAATCATCTCGATAGACAACTATGACGAGCTTCTGCAAAATATCCGCGAGAGTGAAAAAGCGCATATACTCGTGAGCCTTGAACGGCTGATAGAGAATTTCACCGAGGGAACGACGGGCATATCACGCAGGGCGGGAAACGACAAGTTCTACGTTATCCTCGAGGAACGGCACCTTCGCCCTATTATCGAGAAACGCTTTGAGATACTCGAACAGGCGCGGCAGATCAAGATAGACGAACGCACGGCGCTGACCCTCTCCATTGGCGTAGGGCACGAAGCGGCGAGCCTTGCGGAGAGCGAGCGTTTCGCAAAACAGGCGCTGGAGATGTGTCTCGGGCGCGGCGGCGATCAGGCGGCTGTCCACAACGAGAGCGGGTACGAGTTCTACGGCGGTGTATCGAAGAGTATGTCCAAAAACACCCGCGTAAAATCGCGCATGGTGGCTAAGGTGCTGGGCGAGATAATAGCCGCACACGAGCGGGTGCTCATAATGGGGCACCGTTTCGGCGACCTTGACAGCGTTGGCGCGGCGACGGGCTTGTGCGAAGCGATAAAGTGCATGGGCAAGGAATGCTATGTGGTCGTTGACCTCGAGGAGAACCTCTCCAAGCTCATGATCAAGTACGTCGAAGAAAACACGATCAAGAACTACTACATCACTCCCGAGGAGGGGCTTGCAAAGGTCACGGACGAATCACTGCTCATCGTATGCGATACGCACAATCCGTCCATAGTGGATTCCCCCGCGGTGCTGGAACGCTCGAAGCACAGGGTCGTTATCGACCACCACAGACTGATAGTAAAGCCCATAGAGAACACGGAGCTTTTCTACCACGAGCCCTCGGCTTCCTCGGCGTGCGAGATGGTGGCGGAGCTGCTCGAATACTTCCCCGATGTAAAGATACCCTCCTACGTGGCAGACGCGGTGCTTGCGGGCATAATGCTCGACACCAAGTATTTCGTCATGAACACGGGAGTAAGAACATTTGAAGCGGCGGCGTACCTCAAAAAGATAGGCGCGGACACCATAGCCGTCAAGAAGCTGTTTGCTAACTCCCTCGATACCTACCGCTCAAAGGCGGAGATCGTGAACTCGGCGGAGATTTACCGCAAATGTGCCATAGCTATGGCGGTGAACCCCTCGGAGAACATACGCATATCCTCGGCAAAGGCGGCGGACGAAATGCTGGAGATCGCGGGGGTCAACGCTTCATTCGTGCTGTTCTACACGGGCAGGGAGAACGAGATCAATATTTCGGCGCGTTCGCTGGGACAGTATAACGTACAGCTCATAATGGAATCACTGGGCGGCGGCGGTCATCACACTATGGCAGCCTGCCAGATACACGAGGACAACCTCGAAGCCGCGAAACGCAGGCTCATCGAAGCCATAAACGAATACATACGCAATACCTGACGAAAGGGGCTGATCTTATGGAGGACATCGTAAGAGTTGACAGAAATGAGGACGGGCTTACCGTCACATTCTATATCGAGAACGATACGGTCATGGAGATCGGGGAGAAGCTCACGGAGATATGCGAGGACGCCTACATGAACGGCTGCAACTGGGAGGCGGTGCTGAACACTTACTTGGAGCAGAACGCCCCCGATACGCTCGAACTCATGGATACAGACCCCGAGGCGGGACTTTTCGCGGCGTACTTTGAGCCCTCCGAGGAGGGAGAGAATGCCGCAAATGAACTTGCGGAGATCATTAGGGGCTTTATCAGCGATCCGCAGACGCTTTTCGATTTCGTCAGTGAGAACGCCGACGAGATCGAATGGGACTGAATTGCTACAGATCAATAATACATAAAGGAGAATACAGTCATGAAAGTAATCTTATTAAAGGACGTAAAAGGCTCGGGCAAGGCGGGCGACACCATCAACGCTGCCGACGGATACGCGAGGAATTACCTGATAAAGAACGGACTTGCGGTCGAAGCGAACGCAAAGAACCTCAATGAGCTGGCGGGAAAGAAGGCTTCGGCACAGCACAAGCTCGACGTAGAGAAGGCGGAGAACGAGAAGATAGCCGCTGCTCTCGATGGCAAGACCGTAGAGCTGAAGGTCAAGGCGGGACAGAACGGAAAGCTGTTCGGCGCAGTCAAGACAGCTCAGGTAGCGGACGCCATAAAGCAGACCTACGGCGTCGAAGTTGACAAGAAGAAGATACAGCTCGAAAGCGAGATAAAGGCTTTCGGCAGCTTTGACGCGGTAATAAAGATGACACAGGGCGTTTCCTGCAAGCTGACCGTTAAGGTCACGGAGGACGAATAATGCCCGAGGGGGATATATTTGACAGGTCTGAGGGCGGCTCGGCGCTGTCCCTCGGGGGGAACAAGAACTCCATTTACTACCCCGAGGGCGAGCAGGCAGTCATCGGCGCTATACTCAAAGACCCGACGGTGCTGCCGCAGGTCATAGAGATACTGCGCCCCGAGAGCTTTTACCTGGAGCTTCACCAAAAGCTGTTCGCTCTGCTGGTGAGAATGTTCTCGGACGCGCGGACGGAGGATATCATCACCGTCATAAACGAAGCTGTCACGGCGGGGATATTCGAGACAAGCAGCATGGCTAAGACCTACCTTGGCGGGCTGGTACAGGCTGTCCCCGCGGTGTCGAACATAGAGAACTATTGCAGGATACTCGATGAGAAGTACCACGTCCGCAGGCTCATTGGCGTAGCGAACGACATAATCGAAAAGGCGGGCTCCGGTACGGAGGAAGCCTCGGAGCTGCTTGACCGCGCGGAGCAGTCTATCTACGACATACGAAACGGCGAGATACGCGGGCTCACGCGAATAGACAGCGTTATCATCGGCGCTTACGAGCATTTGCAGGAGATAAGCGGCGAGGAGAAGGACAAACACCAGGCGGCTTCCACGGGCTTCGCACAGCTCGACGCCGTGACGAGCGGACTGAACAACTCCGACCTCATCATACTGGCGGCGCGTCCCGCTATGGGAAAATCCGCGTTCGCCCTCAACATCGCGGTGAATATGTGCAAGCGCTCCAAAAAAGACGTTGCGATATTCTCCCTCGAAATGGGCAAGGAGCAGCTTGTGACACGTATGCTGTCCTCGGAGGGGCTCGTGAACAACACCCTGCTCCGAAACGGCGAGCTCAAACGCGAGGACTGGGACAAGCTGGTGGGAGCGGTGGAAAAGCTCTCCACCCTGCCGATATATCTCGATGACGGCGCGGGTATCACCGTTCCGCAGATGAAGGCTAAGCTCAGGCGGCTCAAAAACTTAGGGCTCGTGGTGATAGACTACTTACAGCTCATGGAATCGCCGAACAAGCATTCGAGCCGTGTGAACGAAGTCTCGGAGATCACCCGTCAGCTAAAGCTGATGGCGAAGGAGCTGAACGTGCCCGTGATCGCGCTGTCACAGCTTTCGAGAAGCTCCGAGAAGCGCGACGACAAGCGTCCCCTGCTTTCCGACCTGCGTGAATCGGGCTCTATCGAGCAGGACGCGGACATCATACTTTTTCTCTACCGCGAGGCTTACTACAACAACACCACCGATAACCAGACCCTTTCGGAATGTATCGTGGCGAAGAACCGTCATGGAGAAACGAGAACGGTGAACCTTTCCTTTATCGGAGAGTACACGCTGTTCAGGGGCATTGACATGAGGCGCGAAGGCTGACAGACTATGATAACGGAAATTGCCGAAAGCACTATTCGGAAATACAACATGACAAACAGATCGGAGAGCCTGCTGTGCTGTCTTTCGGGCGGCGCGGACAGCACGGCTCTCCTTTTGTGTCTGCACGAACTCGAGTACAGTGTCGAAGCCTGCCACATCAACCACTGTCTGCGGGGCGAGGAGAGCGACCGCGACCAGCGCTTCTGCGAGGAGCTTTGCGAAAGGCTGGGCATAAAACTGACCGTCCGAAGGCTCGACGTCAAGGGCTACTGCGCGGAGAAGGGCGTTTCCATTGAGGAAGGAGCGCGGATACTGCGGTACGGGGTCTTTGAGGAGCTTGGCTGCGACAAGATCGCTACGGCTCACACGCTCAATGACTGCATTGAAACGGCTGTGTTCAACCTCGCACGCGGGACGGGGCTCACTGGGCTGGCTTCCATTCCGCCCGTGAGGGGGAAGATAATACGCCCGCTCATAGAAGTGAGCCGCGCGGAGATAGAGGACTACCTGCGCTCACGCGGACAGGAGTGGGTGACGGACTCCACGAACCTCACTGATGAACACACCCGCAACCGCATAAGGCACTACATCTTCCCCGAGCTTACGAGGATAAATCCCTCCCTCGAAAAGACCATGCGGGGAACGCTCGAAAACCTGCGTGAGGACAGCCGGCTGATAAAGCGGCTGGCGGAGGAGTTTTACGGCTCTGCCGCGCGGGACGGCGGGCTTGACTGCGAAGCGCTTCTCGGGGCTGAGCGGGCGCTCACAGGGCGGGCTGTCAGACGGCTCGTGACCGAGAGCGGTATCGAATGCAGCCGCGAGACAGCCCTGCGGATACTTACGCTCTGCGCCGACGGAAAAGGCAAGCTCACCCTCGGTCACGGACGGTACGCGGAGGTCAAAAAGGGCTTGCTTCGGATAACGAGGGAGCGGCTTCCCTGCCCTGCCGCAGAGTTGAAAGCGGTCATCGGGAAGGAAAACCTTTTCCTCGGCAAGAGGGTAAGTCTTAAGATTTTGGGCAATTCGGGCGAAGTTGCGAATATTCATGAAAATTTAACAAAAAACGCCGCAGATTATGGTAAAATAAAAGGTGACATCGTGATAAGAAACAGACGGGCGGGCGACCGCGTAAAGCTCAGAGGCAGAGGCTTCACTTCGGAGGTAAAAAAACTGCTGCAAAGCAGGTTTTCTACCGATGAGCGCGGCAGGGCTGTCATTCTCGCGGACAGCGAGGGCGTGATCTTCGTGGAAGGCTTCGGCTTCGCGGAAAGGGTCGCGGCTGACGGCACATCAAAAACGCTATTGTTCTGTAAAATATCATGAAATCATCACATTACAGGGGTACAATAAAGTAATTACTATGATAATGGAAAAGTAACGGAAAAGACAGGTCTTTCGACTATGCCTGCGGCTTCCGAAGGAAAGGTAGTGCTTCATTGAAAAACAATTCCAAATCGTTCCTGATCTATCTGCTTGTGGCAGGAATACTTATCGGCGGCATGATCTATGCCCTCTCGAGTATGGGACGCGAGAAGGATAAGACCGAGATATCCGCCGTCATGCGGTATTTCGACGAGCTTAGTGTCTCGGAATTCACCTTCGATCTCAATTCGGGCGAGCTGAAATACAAGCTGAAAGACGGCGTTACGCCCTCTGCGGACATCAAGCAGAAACCCGCCGAGGACGGTACCTACACCTACACCGTCCCGAACGTGAGCCTTTTCGTGAACGAAGTGCTGGGTTCCGAGGGCGAGAGCTACCGAAGGCTCTACAACGCCGCGAACCCCTCTGCTCCGCTGAAATACGACCTCGTGCCGATCTCGGACAACAGCTTCTGGCTGAACCTCATACCCACGATACTCATGCTCGGCGTGATGATCTTCTTCTTCGTGTGGATGATGAGAAACGCGGGCGCGGGCAAGATGTCGAGCTTCGGCAAGTCCAACGTCAAGAAAGCTCCCGACTCCAAGAAGGCGACCTTTGACGATGTTGCGGGCGCGGACGAGGAAAAAGAGGAATTACAGGAGATCGTGGACTTCCTCAAAAACGACAAGAAATATCAGGAACTGGGTGCGCGTATCCCCAAGGGCGTACTGCTCATGGGACCTCCCGGAACAGGTAAGACACTGCTTGCAAGAGCCGTTGCGGGCGAAGCGGGCGTTGACTTCTTCTCGATCTCGGGCTCGGACTTCGTTGAGATGTTCGTGGGCGTGGGCGCTTCGAGAGTAAGAGACCTGTTCGATCAGGCTAAGAAGAACGCTCCCGCCATCATATTCATAGACGAGATCGACGCTGTCGGCAGACAGCGCGGCGCGGGTCTCGGCGGCGGTCACGACGAGCGCGAACAGACCCTTAACCAACTTCTCGTTGAAATGGACGGCTTCGAGGAAAACGAGTCGGTCATCGTCATGGCGGCGACCAACAGAAGCGATATCCTCGATCCCGCACTTCTCCGTCCCGGGCGCTTCGACCGTCAGATAACTGTCAGCTACCCCGATGTCAAGGGGCGCGAAGAGATACTGAAAGTCCACACGAGGAACAAGCCGCTGGCTCCCGATGTCAGCTTACAGCAGATCGCACAGACCACCGTTGGCTTTACCGGTGCGGAGCTTGAGAACCTCGTGAACGAGGGCGCTCTTCTTGCCGCGAGAAAGAGCAGAAAAGCCATCACCCGCGCAGACCTCGAAGAAGCGGCTATCAAGGTCGTTTCGGGTCCCGAAAAGAAATCCCGCATAATCAGCGACTACGACAAGAAGATCACAGCTTATCATGAGTCGGGTCACGCGATTTGTATGTACTACCTCGAAACGCAGGACAAGGTACACCACGTTACGATCATGCCCCGCGGACAGGCGGCAGGCTTCACCATGGGACGTCCCGAGAACGACAATGCTCATGTTTCAAAGCGCAGAATGTATGAGTCCATAATCATGCTTCTGGGCGGTCGTGTGGCTGAAAAGCTGGTAATGGATGACATATGCACGGGCGCTTCCAATGACCTCGAAAGGGCTACAGCTACCGCAAGGAACATGGTCACAAAGTACGGCTTCAGTGAGAACTTAGGACCCGTTGTTTACGGCAAAGGCGACCACGAGGTATTCCTCGGCAGGGACTACAGCAACACTCCCGACTACTCGGACAGCGTTGCGGCTGAGATCGACTCGGAGATACGCAGCATTGTTGAGAGCGCATTCGAGGACTGCGAGCAGCTCCTCAAAGAGCACATGGATAAGCTCGACCTGCTGGCTCACTACCTGATGAAGCACGAGAAAATCGACGGCGTTGTATTCGAGAAGCTCATGAAGGGCGAGCTCGACAAGAGCGAGTTTATCCCCGCCCCCAAGACTCCCCTCGAAAAATCCGAAAGCATGATAGAGAGCGCGGAACTCCCGAAGCTCGAAGATATCGGCTCGGAGAACGCGGAAAGCGACTTTAAGAAATAAGATCGAAACCGAACGGTCGGAAGACTGTTCGGTTTTTGCTTGACAAACATCTGTATTTGATGTATAATTATAACTGTTCACATCTATGATATGATTCGGAGGAACGAAAAATGTCGGTAAACAGAAGCAAGGAGATATTCAAGGTAAGCTATGTGGGGATAGGCACGAACTTCGCACTTGTCGCCGTGAAAGCCCTCGCGGGATTCATGGCGAACTCCACCACCGTTATCCTCGACGCGGTAAACAACCTGAGCGATGCGCTGTCCTCGGCGATAACCATAATCGGCACAAAGCTCGCAAGCCGTGACGCCGACCGTGAGCACCCCTACGGTCACGGCAGGATAGAATATCTGACCGCCACAGTCATAGCGCTGATCGTCATGGCGGCGGGTCTGACCTCCATGCGTGAAGCCATATTGAAGATCATCACCCCTGCCGAGGTCAAGTACAGCATTTTCTCGCTTATCGTCATTACAGTGGGTATCATCACGAAATTTTTCCTCGGAAAGTATTTTGTCACGAAAGGCGAGGCGCTGGCTTCACAGTCGCTGACGGCTTCGGGCACCGACGCCTGGGGCGACGCGGTGATCTCGACGGCAACGCTTATCTCGGCTATAATCAACATGACCCTCGGCGTGAACCTCGAAGGCTGGCTGGGCGCGGTGATCTCTATTTTCATCTTTAAGGCAGGTCTTGAAGTTCTGACCGAAGCCATAGACAACATCATCGGCGTGCGCGTTGACACGGAGCTTTCAACCGGGATAAAGGCGAAGTTGTGTTCCTACGATGAGGTCATCGGAGCGTATGATTTCGTCGTGAACAACTACGGACCCGACCTGAATCTCGGCTCGGTGCATATCGAACTGAGTGACACCATGACGATACGGGAATTTGACGCGCTGACAAGGCGCATAGTCCCCGACATCTACAAGGAATTCGGCGTGTATCTGACCATAGGCGTCTACGCCGCGAACACCTCCGACGAGATTTCGATGAAGATCAAGGAAGCAGTTCGCCGCGAGACCGATTCCGACCCGCGTATCCTGCAAATGCACGGCTTCTACGCCGACCCCGTGACTAAGCTGGTGTCTTTCGACGTGATAATAGACTTCCGCGAAAAGAACGCTGCCGAAGTCATAAAAGCGCTGAAAGAACATCTGACCGCAGAATTCCCAGACCACAGCTTCAACATAAACCTCGACCTTGATTTCAGCGACTGACACAGCTTGTTAAATTTCCACAATTATTGCCTTGATTTTATTCGCAATCCTATGGTGTTTCACGATTTTCGTAAAGGAACTCAATTTAGGCTTGACAATCTATAGATTTTAGTGTATAATATATTAGTCGGTTGACGTTGTGAAAATAACAAATACGACATTTAAGAAATGGCGCTATAGCTCAGTCGGCTAGAGCACTTGGTTCATACCCAGGGTGTCAGCGGTTCGAATCCACTTAGCGCTATTTTTTTGGCCCGTTGGTCAAGAGGTTAAGACACCGCCCTTTCACGGCGGAATCATGGGTTCAATTCCCGTACGGGTCACCAAGCGTAAGGCTCAGAAATGACGTTAAATCGCCATTTCTGAGTTCTTTTTTTACCCTGATACGGCTTCTGTCCTTTACTTGTCCTTTATACAGCTTCGGGCTGTCCTTTGTCCGTGTCGTGCTTTTTGAAGTCAAGCACCGATGCGATAGCATCTCCTGCCCTCGCCTGAGCCTGATTGAACACATGACAGTAGATAGAAGTCGTTGTAGTTATCGTCGAGTGACCTAACGCTCCTGACACGGTGGCTGCGTCCACACCCTCGTTGATGAGAGCCGATGCATAGAAGTGTCGCAGTGAGTGAATGTCACAGAAACGGAAATTGTTTTCTTCACAGAATTCTTTGAGCCAGAAATACGGTGTGTTGTTGTTCATCGGTCTGCCGTCCCACTTCACGAACAGGCGGTCATAATCCTGCCATTTCGTGCCGAGCTTTATACGCTCCTCGTCCTGTTCCGCTTTATACTCACGGAGCAAGTCCATGACGCTCTGAGGAAATTTCAGCGAACGCTGAGACTTCTTTGTTTTTATGTATGCTAAAATAAAACTGAGCCAGACAGCCTCAAAATGATAATAAAAAAGTGAGCCACTAAAAATAAAAATCCTGTATAATAAGAGAAAGAGCTTGTGTACAGGAGGAACAAGGAGTGGCAATAGCAATGGAGATCTATGAAAAGATCAGATATTATCGTGAGCATACTGACTACAGTCAACGTAATGTAGCGAAGATACTTGGTGTATCACGCAATACAGTAAAGAAATACTGGGAAGGACAGACCGTTCCGTGGGAACGAAAGCCCGGCAGCGGCAGGAAGAACGATATCATTACCGATGAAGTAAAAGCCTTCATAATAAAATGCATAGAATCTGATAAGAAAGCACCACGGAAGCAGCACCATACAGCTCATAAGATATATGAACGTCTGGTTTCTGAATACGGCTTTGAGGGCTGTGAAGCCTCTGTAAGGCGAACTGTAGCGGAACTACGCTGCAATATTCATGATATCTTTGTACCGCTGTCATACGAACCAGCCGAAGCTGTACAGGTAGACTGGGGTGAAGCAACAATCATCCTCGATGGCTGCAAACAAAAGATACAGATATGGTGTATGCGTGAATGCTACAGTGGAGATATATTTGTTACTGCCTTCTATCGGCAGAATGAAGAAAGCTTTCTTGAAGGAATAGTAAAGGGACTTGACCATTTCGGAGGAACTCCGCAGAAGATCATCTTCGACAACGCTCGTGTCGCTGTAAAAGAAGGCTTTGGACATCATGCCAAAGCTACGGATAAGTATCTTGCACTTTCGGCACACTATTCGTTTAAACCGGTTTTCTGCAATCCTGCACAGGGTCATGAAAAAGGTCTTGTAGAAGGTCTGGTGGGTCTTGTCAGAAGAAACTTTTTCGTGCCTGTGCCGAATATATCAACCATAGAAGAGCTCAATACAAAACTGCTTGAATATTGTAGTATGTACAGGAACCATAAGATATCCGGCAAAAGCATGACCGTCGGAGAAATGGCTGAAAACTGCAAAGAACGCTGGATACCTTTACCTCCGTATCGCTATGATACATCAAACACGATTCAGGTCAAGGCTGATGATTTCTCACTTGTGAGATTTGATCACAACAAGTATTCAGTTCCTTATCAATACAGCTCCAAAACTATAACAGTCAAAGGCAGCGGCAATAAGGTAAGAATGATGTTTGGTGGAAATCTCATAGCTGAATATGACCGTGATTACCACCACAACTGCACTCATTACTGTCTTGAACACTACATAGGACTTATCGAAAGACGCCCAAGAAGCGTTTACAATGCTGCACCGATAAAGGAGACTGTCCCCAAGGAATTTTATCAATTCCTGATAAAACTCGATAGTCCTAAAGAGATCGTTAAAGCATTGAG
>CACZJT010000052.1 GCA_902781565.1 uncultured Ruminococcus sp. | reverse complement strand
GTACAAGCTGTGCTTGTACCCACAACTGCGGTCGCTTTCCTTGATTGCTGAGCCGTCAGCACCAATCTTTGTCTACTAACCTTTTAGGAATTAGTATAAAGATACACTCTTTATCGCCGTTCTTGACTTTTATAGAATATGCACAAAAATATTGTGTATAGTACACATAAATTGCCATTTGTGCTTGACATTTTCGTCGGGATATGCTAAAATAATGTAAGATCGTAACAAGCAGATCTCAGCTCTGAACTCGATAAAAGCAAGCTGTGCAGTTTAATTTCTCGGGAGGTACCGGCAAATGAAGATCACGACCTTTAACCCGCTGATATTCACGAAAGATGCAAAACCGCTGATCGAATTGTTTGAAGCGCTCGGATTTGAGCGCACTCATACAAAATCCGGCATCAACAGTGAAGACACAACGAATTTCCGCATGAAGAACCCTGACGGCTTCCATGTGGACATCACCCGGACTGACAAAACACCGGGGGATCGTTGCAGTATCCGCATGAACGTGGACAATTACGAGGAAGCCTTCAAGCTCCTGAAGGAGCACGGCTTTGAGAACTACCAAAATCTCGGCGCCGTGGAAACCGGTTCTTCCACGCTCACTATCATGAAAGCTCCCACGGGATTTTCTATCAATATCTCGGAGCATAAGAAGAAATAAAAACAAGCGGAGCTTATCCCGATCTGCAAAAAAGACAGCTGTGAAAAAGAATATTTTTTCATACAATTTTGCTATGTTTTGACTTTTTTAAAACTTGATTCACATTTTATTCCAAAATATATGATATAATTGTGATAAGTCAAGGCTCGTTCCGACGTGACCGATCCTTGGATCTCAGCAGATAATTTGCGTGAAAGGAGTAAAGCTGTGAAGAATTCAAACCCGCTTATGAAAGCTCATCTGTGCCTGATGATAGCCATGATGTGCGGCACTGTGGGAGGTGCCGTACACTTCATCATAGAATGTGTACGATCGACGGCATCGAACGAACGGCTCTCAAATTTAACAAACATCATACTCATGGCAGTCATACTGTCAATGCTCGCTATGGGTGTCACATACCTGATAAAAGGCTACAGCAAGGAGGCGGCTAAATTTTACAAAGCCTTCATGCTATTTCATGTCGGTGTGTGTGTGCTGTCGATCATAGTCAATGTTTTCTTCTATAAGCTCACCGGGCTGATGGCAGTGATATGCATACTGACCGCATTCAAGGCTCTCGACCTTCTGATAATGACCTTCGGCAAGGATCTCGGAGAAAGGAAAACATGGATACTTTTCTATGTCATCATCGGTTTCGACATTATCGCGCTGATACTTGCGGTCATCAACATGATGAAGATCGGCTTTGATTTCAGCTTTACGGGCTATGTTACCGCCCTTATCGCTGACGGTACCATCGGGCTTTCCGTAAGGGGAAAATACAGCAACAAAAAGTCCCGCGGCAGCTCGTGAGACATACGCGAACCAATGAAAAAAATGAACATCGGAAACAAAAACGCCCCAGACCTTACATCTGCGGCGTTTTCCTGTTTCTTATTTCTTGTCGATGTACTTATCCATTATCCCGCTGAAATCGAGGGTGCGGAAATAATCGGAGGGAGTTTCGGCGCGGCGTATCATCTGCACCTCGCCGTTCTCCTTGAGCAGCAGCTCCGCGTGACGCATACGTCCGTTGTAGTTGTAGCCCATAGCCCAGCCGTGAGCGCCCGTGTCGTGAATAACGAGGATATCGCCCGTGTCGATCTCGGGGAGCATACGGTCTATCGCGAACTTGTCGTTGTTCTCGCAGAGCGAACCCGTCACATCGTACTTGTGGTCGTGGGGAGCGTTCTCCTTGCCGAGGACGGTGATGTGGTGGTAAGCCCCGTACATGGCGGGACGCATGAGGTCGCAGGCGGTGGCGTCAACGCCCACATACTCCTTATAGATGTGCTTGTGATGAATGCACTTTGTCACAAGATGACCGTAGGGAGCGAGCATATATCTTCCCAGTTCGGTGAAGATAGCAACATCGCCCATACCCGCGGGAACGAGTATCTCATCGAACGCCTGATGAACGCCCTCGCCGATAGCGAAGATGTCATTGGGCTCCTTGTCGGGGGTATATGGGATACCCACGCCGCCCGAAAGGTTGATGTACTTTATCTCGGCGCCGGTCTTTTCCTTGAGCTCCACAGCCAGCTCAAAGAGTATACGCGCCAGCTTGGGATAGTAGGCATTGGAAACGGTATTGGAAGCAAGGAAGGCGTGGATACCGAAATTCTTAGCGCCCTTTTCCTTTAGTATCTTGAAGCCCTCGATGATCTGTTCGTGGGTAAAGCCGTACTTGGCGTCTCCGGGAGTGTCCATGATCTGTGTCTCGATCTGGAACTCCCCGCCGGGGTTGTAACGGCAGAAGATCGTCTCGGGTATGCCGCAGAGCTTGTCTAAGAACTCGATATGAGTGAAGTCATCAAGGTTGATGAAAGCGCCCAGCTCTCTTGCCAGCTTGTAGTCCTCCTCGGGGGTAACGTTCGACGAGAACATGATATCGCTGCCCCTGAAGCCGCAAGCCTCGCTCATCATCAGCTCGGTAAGAGAGGAGCAGTCAACGCCGCAGCCCTCCTCCTGCAAAATTTTGAGTATGTAGGGATTCGGGGTAGCCTTGACCGCGAAATACTCACGGAAGCCCTTGTTCCACGAGAAAGCCTTATATAGGTTACGGGCGTTCTCGCGTATGCCCTTTTCGTCATAGATATGGAAGGGGGTGGGATACTTCTTTATGATCTCCTCAGCCTGTTCCTCCCTTGCAGTGCGACAGCACGGCTGCGGTCGTTTTCCTTGCACTGTGAAATTTTCTCTCGAAATCTTTATGCTGCTATTTTCTTGGATTGCTATAAGATAAAATAACGGTAAAAATACAATTAAATTATAGCACTTTTCTCGGATTTCGTCAAGTATCTGTGCAAATTTTAATATATTGTAAATCTTTCGGTAATATTTTGACGAAGGAAGTCGTCCGAATGTAAATTTTATATGCTTTCTATTGATATTCGCCGCAAAGTGTGGTATAATAAGATGTTAAATGAGAGCAAAAAATATACAGATCATATATCGGACTCCCCGAAGAAATTACGATCTGTTTTGCATACAGCAAGGAGACAGTACAGATATATGGACAGCAAATTAGAAGCCATCACCGAACGCTTTGAGGAAGTCTCGGTGCTTTTGACACAGCCCGAGGTCGTGAACGATCCGGTGCGGTACAGGGAACTCATGAAGGAATACTCACAGTTCGAACCCCTTGCCGCAAAATATAAGGAATACCGCCGCGCCAAGTCCGAGAACGACGAAGCCAAAGAGCTTATCGCCGAGGGCGGCTTGGACGAGGAAATGAAGCAGATGGTCTCCGAACAGCTCACCGCTTCCGCAGGTGAGATGGAAAAGCTCTCGGAGGAACTGAAAATAATGCTCCTGCCAAAAGACCCCAACGATGACAAGAACGTCATAGTCGAGATACGCGGGGGCGCGGGCGGCGAGGAATCGGCGCTTTTCGCTCACTCGCTTTACCGTATGTATACCCTCTACGCCGCTTCAAAGGGCTGGAAGACAGACGTTATCCACGCCAACGAAACGGAGCTGGGCGGCTGCAAGGAGATAACTTTCTCGATCGAGGGCGAGGGCGCCTACAGCCGCATGAAGTACGAGAGCGGCGTTCACCGCGTTCAGCGCGTGCCCGAGACCGAATCGCAGGGGCGCATACACACCTCCACCGCTACCGTGGCGGTACTCCCCGAAGCCGAGGAGGTGGAGCTTCAGCTCAACGAGGCTACGGAGCTGAAGATAGACGTGTTCCGCGCTTCGGGTGCGGGAGGTCAGCATATCAACAAGACCGAATCGGCTGTGCGGATAACCCATCTTCCCACGGGTCTTGTGGTGGAGTGTCAGGACGAACGCAGTCAGTACAAGAACAAGGACAAGGCTATGCGCGTGCTGCGCTCGCGGCTGCTCGAAATGCAGAGAGCCGAGCAGGAGGGCGAGATAGCTTCAAAGCGCCGCTCTATGGTCGGCACGGGCGACCGCTCGGAGAAGATACGCACCTACAATTTCCCCGAAAACCGCATTTCCGAGCACCGCATAAAATTGACCATATACAAGCTCGACAGCTTCCTGAACGGTCAGCTGGACGAGGTCATAGACGCCCTCGCCCTCGCAGACCGAACGGCACAGCTCGCAAACTCCGAGGACTGAGCCGTGAAAGCGTTCAAAGCTCCCTCGAAGAAAAAGCTCATCGTATGGGCGACGGTACTTGTGTGCCTTGCGGTGTTCTGCGTCGTGAACAACAAGTACCTGACCGTAACGGAGTACGGATACACCGACACGCGCATTAAAAACGGCTTTCGGATAGTCCACATCTCCGATCTCCACAACGCGGAGTTCGGTTCGGATAACAAACGGCTCATAGAGAGGATACGTTCCCTCAGCCCCGATATCATAGCCGTAACGGGCGACCTTGTGGACGGCTCGCATACGGATATCGACGTGGGCATAGGCTTCTGCAAAGCCTGCGCGGAGATATGCCCCACTTACTACGTGACGGGCAATCACGAGCACTGGCTCGACGACGTGGACAGGGAGCGGCTCTTTGAGGGGATAAGACAGGGCGGTACGGCGATCCTCGACGACGAGTGCAGGGAGATCGAGATAAACGGCGACCGCGTTCGGCTCTGCGGACTGGACGACGAGAGCCTTTACACCGACGCGCCCCGCGACCTGCTGCAAGGGCTCGGGCACGATCTGCCCGTGATACTCCTCGCCCACGAGCCGCAGTATTTCGAGGACTACTGCAAATACTCCCCCGACCTCGTGCTGACGGGTCACGCCCACGGAGGACAGGTTCGCCTGCCATTCATCGGAGGACTTGTCGCGCCCGATCAGGGCTTTTTCCCAAAGTATTACGAGGGGGAGTTCACAAGCGGCGATACGCATATGATAATAAGCCGCGGGCTCGGGAACAGCGTCATACCCGTGAGGGTCTTCGACCCGCCCGAGATAGTATGCGTCAATGTAAGCGCAATATGAAGATCATTGGAGGACAGACAGATGTTTGATACGGAACTGCTTGACGGCTCGGAAGGCTCGGTAAGACGAGCCGCCGCTCTGATACAGTCGGGGGAGGTCGTGGGAATGCCCACCGAAACGGTGTACGGTCTCGCGGCGAACGCCTTCGACCCCGCCGCCGTCGCAAAGATATTCGCGGCAAAGGAGCGCCCCGCGGACAATCCGCTGATCGTGCATATCAGCGACCTCACGATGATCTCCGACATAGCGGCGGAGCTTCCTCAGATAGCAGTCACCTGCGCGAAAAAGTTCTGGCCGGGACCGCTGACCATGGTGCTCCCAAAGACCCCGAACGTTCCCTACATCACCTCGGGCGGGCTCGACACGGTGGGGGTGCGTATGCCCTCTCACCCGCTGGCGCTGGCGCTCATATCGGCGGCGGGGACTCCCCTTGCGGCGCCCTCGGCGAACCTATCGGGCTCGCCCTCGCCCACCTGCGCGGCTCACGTCATGAAGGACATGAGCGGACGTATCCCCGCGGTCATTGACGGCGGAGAGTGCGATGCGGGAGTTGAGTCAACGGTCATCTGCTTCGAGGACGGTGCGATAAAGATACTCCGTCCCGGGCGCATAACGGCTCAGATGTTAGCCGAGGTCAATCCCGATGTGCGCATTGACAAGGGCGTGCTGCACGCGGTCGATAACGGCGAGAGGGTGGCTTCACCCGGCATGAAGTATAAGCACTACGCCCCGAAAGCCAAGGTCACGATAATAGACGGGAGCCGTGAGCAGTTCGCGGCTTATGTTTCCCGCAACGCCTACAACGGCACCTTCTGCATAGTCTTTGACGAAGCGGACTTAGGCGGCGCGGAGGTGCCGCATATCGTCATCGGCGGCACTTCGGAGGAGCAGGCTCACGGGCTGTTCGCGGCTCTGAGAGAAGCCGACGAGCGTGGCGCGGAGGAAGTGCTTACCCGATGTCCCAAGACGGACGGCGTGGGGCTTGCGGTGTACAATCGGCTGATACGGGCGGCGGCGTTCAGGGTGGTAAAGCTGTGAGCGTGATAATAGGGCTGACGGGTCAGACGGGCGCGGGCAAGACCACGGTGAGCGGGCTTTTTGCCGAAGCGGGGGCGTTCGTGATAAACTGCGACGCCCTGACACGGAACATCGTCGATGAGGACGAGCTTACCGACCGAGAGATAAAGCGCGGTTTCCCCGACTTTTTCACCGAGGGCAGGTTCGACCGCGTGAAAGCGGCGGCGGCGCTGTTTTCGGACGGGGAGCTTCTAAAGCGCTACAATGCGGCGATATTCCCGCACATCACGCGGCTGATAGACGGCGTTATCCGCGAAGCCGAGGAGAGCGGGCGAGGATACATAATGCTCGACGCCCCGACGCTTTTTGAAGCGGGCATGGACAAGCGCTGTGATAAGATAATAAGCTGCACCGCCCCCGAGGAGCTGCGGATAAAGCGGATAATGCTGCGGGACGGCATAACGGAGGAGCGGGCGAGAGCGAGGATATCAGCCCAGCACACGGAGGATTTTTTCCGCAGTCATTCGGACTTTGTAATAGAGAACGGCGGAGATGAAGGAGCGCTCAGAGCCGAGGCGAAGAAGGTCATTGGCGAATTAGGAATGCGGAATTCGGAATTCGGAATTTAAGGAGCGGCTTTGCCGCATTTATGCGGATGCGGTTTCGGCAAGCCGAAACACGCTCCGCATGATTAAAATGCAAAAAGAGAAAAATGACCGCAAGCGCAAATAAAGAGAGCGCACAATAATAAAGACCGCAAGCGTACAGCAGCACAAACCAAAAGTCTTAGGAAAGAGTCAAGGGAATAACCCTTCTTCCAGCGCAAACGAAGTTTGTGCGAGGGTTCTTCCCTTGCAGGGGAGGGCGAACGCAGTTCGCCCGTGGGGGCAGAGCCCCCGTTGCGCCGAAGGCGCAAAAAAGCGAGCGAAGCGAAACCGCAAATCATTCCCAAGAATCGCAATCCGACCGACCCGTTTAAATCGGCGATATCAAGAAAAGCGAGCAGTAAGGGCATTAGTAAACCGCTTCGCATAAAGTTATGTGAACAAGTCGTATCGCCGATTTAATTTCACGAAACAGCGGAGCGCATTTCGTGAAACCCCCAAACCCGCCGCAAGGCGGGCAATGCGATCTATTGCATAACACAGATAAACCCAAATACAAAACAAAGGAACAAACAAAATGGCAGTAAAAAAACAGAGAAAAGAAAACCCCCTCGGGCTGGCGCTGTTCGTCGTGATAATGCTCATTATCGCGGTGGGACTGCTCTTTATCTTCCGCGAGCCCGACGATAACAGCGGCTCGGGGAGCGCGGGCGACAACAACATCACCCGCGCCAAAGCCTATTTCACCTACCCCACCGACTACGAGGAATATGTGCTCAAATACGCCGATGAGTTCGACATCGACCCCTGCTACATCTTCGCGGTGATTCGCGCGGAATCCTCCTTCGTGGAGGACGCCGAATCGGAGGTCGGCGCAAGGGGGCTGATGCAGATAATGCCCGATGCCTTCGACTGGATACAGTACAGACTCGGCGAGGACGACCTCACCTTCGATGATATGTACAAAGCCGAACATAACATACGCTACGGAACGTATATGCTCTCATATCTGTATGAGGATTTCGGCAGCTTCGAGCTGGCTTCGGCAGCGTATCATCAGGGCATGAACGCCGTTCAGTCATGGATAGACGACGGGACTATCGACCCCGAACACTTCAACATCAACGACGGGCTGGAGGATATGCCCTCGGCTGTCACGAGGGACTATATCTACAAGATCATGAAAGCCTATGATAAATACAAGGAAAATACACAATTAAAGGAGGACATTGAAAAATGGAAGAAACAGTAAAGACCGCGGGTGAGCTCCTCGCCGAAAAGCTCTGCGAGAAGCCCAAGAACGCGGCGCTCATCATGAGCGATGAGGAGATCGCTTCGGCTGACAGCTACTGCGAGGACTACAAGCACTTCATGAACGCTTCAAAGACCGAGCGCGAGGCTTGCGCCGAGGCTGTGCGCCTTGCGAAAGAGGCGGGCTACTCGGAGTTCGAGCGCGGGAAGAAGTACGCGGCGGGCGAGAAGTTCTACTTCGTAAACCGCGGCAAGTCGGTGATACTCACCGTTATGGGCAAGAAGCCCCTCGCAGAGGGCGTAAGGCTCTGCGCGGCTCACATCGACAGCCCCCGCATAGACCTCAAACAGCACCCCCTCTATGAGGAAAAGGAGATGGCGCTGTTCAAGACCCACTACTACGGCGGCATCAAAAAGTATCAGTGGACTACTATCCCCATGTCCCTGCATGGCGTGATAATACGCGCCGACGGGGAGAAAGTCACCGTCAACATCGGTGAGGACGAGGGCGACCCCGTTTTCATCATCACCGACCTGCTGATACACCTTGCGAACGAGCAGATGAAACGCCCCCTCGCGCAGGGCATCAAGGGCGAGGAACTGAACCTTCTGATAGGCTCGCGCCCGTTCAGGGACGATAAGGTGTCGAAGAAGGTCAAGCTGAACATACTCCGCATCTTAAACGAGAAGTACGGCATAACCGAGCATGACTTCGTTTCGGCGGAGCTGGAGATAGTACCTGCGTTCAAAGCCCGCGACATCGGTCTTGACAGGAGCATGATAGGCTCTTACGGTCAGGACGACCGCGTTTGCTCCTACGCTTCCCTCCGCGCGGTGCTGGAGTGCAGCGACCCCGAGTACACCGCCATGACCGTCCTCACCGACAAGGAGGAGATAGGCTCCGACGGAAACACGGGTCTTAACAGCTCCTACCTGCCCTACTTCATCGACGACCTCGCGGAAACTCAGGGCGTCAAGGGTCACACGGTCATCAGCAACACTATCTGCCTTTCCGCAGACGTGAACGCCGCCGAGGACCCCACCTTCTCGGACGTTACCGAGAGCCGCAACGCCTCCAAGCTGGGCTACGGCGTAGTATTCACCAAGTACACGGGCGCACGCGGCAAGAGCGGCACCTCCGACGCCTCCGCCGAGACCGTGGGCTTCGTCCGCAGGCTCATGGATAAGTCGGGCGTTATCTGGCAGACGGGCGAACTCGGCAAGGTAGACGAGGGCGGCGGCGGGACCGTCGCGGCATACCTCGCTGACCTGGACATGGACGTTATCGACATGGGCGTTCCCGTTCTCTGTATGCACGCGCCCTATGAAGTGACCTCCAAGCTGGACGCTTACCAGTGCTACAAGGCTGCTGCGGCGTTCTTTAACGAGAAATAATACGCGGCGATAAGAAAGGCTGTTGTCCGAAATTTGGGACAGCAGCCTTTTGTTATTCACTTCACACATCTTCAGAAAAGCATCATGACAGCTTGACCAACAGAAAAAACGCGGTAATTCTTTCCCGCGCCGACTGCTGTTGAGCAACAGACTTCGCCCGGCAGCGTGCGGCACTTCGTGCGCACGCATAAGGTGTTTGCATATCGCGCGGAACTTGGTGCAGGTCATTTTGTTTGACTATCGCGCGATATGATTTTAAGTGGAAAACCCTTTTGAAAAAGGGTTATTCCACACCTTTCCTAAAACTTTTGATCTTTCCTCATTTTTTCTTATGTTGCGAATGGTGTTTTATCATTCAGAAAAGCTCTGTTTTGAACACATCGCTGTAGATGATCGGCAGGTCTGACCTCGGCTCTTTGCCGTGACGGGCGAACAGCTCCGAGAGGGTCACGAGTTCAAAGCCCCGCCCGATAAGCCCGGGCACTATCCGCTCCAGCGCTTCCACGGTCTTATGGTTGTTCTGCTGGTCGTGCAGGAGTATGATAACGCCGTCCTCCGCCGCGCCCAGCACCGTTTCCACACGCTTGTCCACCGACACGGAGCTGTCCCAGTCGTCGCAGCCTATGCCGCAGATGAAAGCCTTGTCTATCGTATCGAACATCAGCTCATTATAGGCGATATAGGGCGGTCGGAAGAAGCGCGTTCCCTGCCCCGTGACCGCGCGGATACGGCTGTCGGTGGTCGATATCTCCTCCTCTGTCTGCTCCCGCGTGAATTTAGTCATGTCCGAATGGGTGCGGGAGTGGTTCGCGATCTCATGTCCCGTCTCATGCTCCCGCCTTATGAGGTGAGCCGTCCTCTCGGAGATATTGTCACCTATCAGGAAAAACGTCCCCTTAGCACCGTATCTGTCAAGTATATCCAGCACCTTCGGTGTGATGACCTCATCGGGACCGTCGTCGAAGGTCAGGGCTATGTATTTCTTTCCGTCAGCCATTTTCTGCCTGCTCCTTTAAGATAAGTTCGCCCAGCTTCATATCTACGGGCGTGGTAAGTTTTATATTGTTGTCACTGCCCCGCACAAGACCTATACGGTACCCCGCAAGGCTCATGACCGCCGTGGTGTCCGTCACCTGTGACAAGGTGTCATCGGGCAGACCGAGATAACACTTGTACAGAAGCGGCAGGTCAAAGCTCTGGGGAGTAAGCATACGGTAAAGGCTGCTCCTCGCGGGAACGCTGTCTATACTGCCGCCGTCCTCCGACACGAGTATGGTGTCCTTGACGGGAGAGCAGACCGTAACGCCCTTATACTCCCCGCTCTCAACAGCGGAAATGCTCTCCTCTATCTCCCGCAGGGTAACAAACGGGCGCACTCCGTCATGGGTAACTATTATATCCCCCTCGGAAAAACCGAATTCCTCACGCACCGCAAGCATCATTTTGCATACGGTCGCATTGCGGTACTCCCCGCCCCCGACTATGCGCAGACGGCTCATGTCAAGCCCCTGTCCGCGGCACATCCCGAAAAGCCGCTCCGTCCAGTCCTTATGCACCCCGATGTACACCGCATCTATGCGCTCACATTCGAGAAAGCGCTCTATGGTGCGTATAAGCACGGGCTTCCCGCCGAGGTCAAGAAACTGCTTCGGGATATCCGCACCCATTCGCGAGCCCGTACCTCCCGCGACTATGGCGGCATATATCATACGCTCACGCTCCACGTCAAAGCACCGTCACAAGCTCTTCCTCGGGCTTGGAAACGAGGTGTCTTTCGGAAGGAACGCAGTCCTCCGCAAGGTGAGCCGCAGGCAGAAGCGCCACAAGGCTGTAGCCCGCCGTTTCGGGGAAGAGCTGCTGAACGGTCGGGGCGTCGAAATGCCCTATCCACGTAGACCCCAGCCCGAGATCGTGTATCTCCAGCATCATGTGGGTGGTGACGATAGCCGCGTCGATGTCGGCGTAGTTCTTCTCGTCAAAGGGTCTGACCCATGCGCTCTCAGCCTTTGCGCCTATCATGAAGATAACCGGAGCGTCCCCGATGAACTTCATCTTGGTCGCCGAAAGCAGTTTCTCCTTTGCTTCGGCGCTCCTGAATACCCATATCTTAAAGGGCTGGAAATTGACCGCCGTGGGCGCGTCAAGACCCGCCTTCACGATCTTGGCGATCTGCTCCTCCGTTACCTCCTTCGAGGGGTCGAATCTGCGTGCGGAAAATCTGTCCCTTGCAAGCTGTGAAAAATCTGTCATGATAAAGCTCCTCTCAAAGCTGCTGTGAGCGCAGCTGTATAAATTCGATAATAACGTAAACAAGGCTGGGCGCCGTGAGGATAAGCCCGAAAAGGATTATCGCCGTGCTGTGACGGTCGATAACGAAGCTCCGCCGCCGTCCGCGAAAGACCCGCAGGCGCTTCCTGCCCTCGGTGTATATGTACCCCCGCATGATGTTCTCGGCGGGAAAGATGTTCGGCAGGCGTTCTTCCTCCGAGTCGGCGCTCCCCTGCCCGCCTTTAAGACGGTAGAAAGCGGTCTCGTAGCCCTCCTCGCGAACTTTACCGAAGCCGTCAAGCTCGCCCTCGCCGCCCTTTGTCATGAGCAGGACTATGCCCATAGTGCCGAAAAACAGCATCATGAGCCCCAGCACTATTATCATGAGCCCCACAAGTATCTGAGCCGCCGAAGCAAGGCTTATGCCGAGTATCAGCCCCAGCACCACAAGTATCGCGATAACGACTACGACCTCCATAAACTTCCTCCGAAAACAAAAAAACCGCCGTGCCGTCGTATGGGTGAATAAAACCCGCAAAAGCAGGACGGGTAAATCGCCCCCAAAGAATCACGCTCCCTTCGTCCGACCTGTTTTACACGGCTTGCGCGGTGTCAGGCGGGAGGTCTGCATTATCTTTGCGGAGAACGAATCCCTGATTACATAGGTGTTGGATCATATTGAACCCATACTAACGAACACAGCAGTAATTAAACATATTTTGCCCCGTGCCGCACGTCCCTCACGGAACGCCGCCACAGGTATTATTATGCGCGGCAGAAACGGATCTATTCGTCCTATTCGTCCTCCTCGTCCTCGCCGCCGTATTTCTCGGCCAAGAATTCGAGGAAAGCCTGTCCGACGCGCTCATATTCCTCGTCGCTGTCGAGAGTGACCATCATCTCCTCGTCGTCATTATAAACGCTCTTTAGGATAACAAGCTCGCCGTCCTCGTCGTCGCCGCCCTCGGGATCGAAGGGAGTAAGTCCGAAATACTTCTCGCCCTCGAAATTGAGTATATCTACCAGCTCGAACTCCAGCTCATTGCCGTCCTCGTCTTCAAGTGTATAAATATCGGGGGTATATTCGTTCATACCGCTCGTCATCTCGTCCATTTTCTAATCCTCCTTAACGCTTATCCCATAAACTATAAATTACGCGCTTACATAGTTATTATAACACAGCCTTCCCCACTTGTCAAGTAGTAAATGCATACAAAAATAGTCACAAAAATTTTAGCTTGATTTTGAAAAAATCTATTGACAAGTCACTATGAATGTGGTATAATACAAACATAGAAAAGAAACAAAACAAGCTCCCCGAAGGGAAGATGCTAAAAGAGCCGGAAGCGTCTTTAAGCAGACCGCGGGATCGGGCGATGGTTCTTTTCCACGAAATATCTGTCCAGGGAGACAGGCGGAGCACATCGGCTCGGGCAAGTTTTTGCAAGGTTCCACAAATGTCCGAGGGTGCCGTCAGAGTTCTCCAATCCGGAAAGTCAGGAGCGAGTCCGATGGATGTTTCTGAAATCCAGCAGGGTTTTCCAAAGCTCGCATCGCACCGTTAAGTAACGAGACCGCCGTATGAAGAACGGCAGGGGTGATTACCGACACCCGCTGCGACAGTTCAAAGGGGTCTGATCCTATTGAGATTATAACAAAGACGGTCGGCGAGGGTTTGGTCATGACGATCTCACCACAATGTTCATTCAGCCTTTACTCTGCTGACATTACAATTGAATAGCCGCCCGCGGGCGGCAGAAAAGTTTTCTATCCGTGAAATACCGGATCCGATATCAGGTCGAAATTTTTTAACAGGGGTTGATTCCGATGATCTCAGAGTTCTACAGAAAGGATATATTCTGAATAAGGAGTGTTACCCATGTACTGAGTTTATTTGAACCGTGATCTTTGACATAAGGACGTGTTGCTTATGAAAGTGTTGATGAGGTTTACGGATATTAAATAAGTCAGGAGTGTTCCCCATGTACTAAGCTATCTTTATCCGACACCATAAAATCGTAAAGGGCGTGACGCTTATGAAAGTATTTGCGAGGTTTACGATCACATAGATGTTTGGAGTGATTCCCATGTACAATTCTTACTTTCAGACGTGCGAGTAGGCTAAGCTCCGCGTCGGGTCGGTGAAATCCGACGATAGACAGCTCTAAATAAAGACCGCGCGGTGCGGCGCTCGGGAGGTTTGCCGATAATGTCACGGCAAGGGGTTCCCGCGGGCAGAGCGAGGCGGGTCTTCCATAATATTACGATCGGAGTGATGTGTTATGAAAGTTTTCACATCTACAAGGCGGAATATTTGAACGTAAGGAGTGAGTCCAAAGGTTTATTTAGTTTGACATTACGACTTTTCAGAGCGTGAGGCTTTGAACCACCGCAGCCCGGGGCTGATGGGGCGGTTTGCAAGGGGTCTTCCGATAATGTCACGGAAGGACTTGTCCGCAGGCTATGATGTCCCGCATGGGCTGAGCACCAATTTTTAAACGGGAGTGATGTGTTATGAAAATGCTCACATCGAAGAGGTTTGAATTTTAGCGCGAAGGGGTGAGTCCGAAGAACTGTTTAGTTTGACATTACGACTTTAAGCGAACCACTTAATCATCGGTTCGCATTCACCGGCACTTCGGCTCGGTGAGGCGGTCGGCTGTAGTTTCCCGATAATGTCACGGGAAATGAAGGTCGGGGGCGTCTGAGTTCGGAGTGAGCTATATACCAATTGAAGGAGTGATGTGTTATGAAAATATTCACATCGAAAAGGTTGGATCTTTAGCATAAAGGGGTGAGTCCGAAGTACTACTCGGTTTGACATTACGCGATGCGCCGTGAGGTGCGAATATATCTGAAAGGATAGAGTCCAATGAGATAGATACTTTTCTAAATTTTCTGAAAGGTGTAAATTCCAATGGCTTGATAATAATACGTCCGCAGGCGTGTCACCCTGCGGACTTTTCATTTGTGCGGATATCGGAACAGACAGCAAAGACCGTCACGCCCTCGGGCATGACGGTCTTTTATATTGACGTTTACAGCTCGATATCAACAGATACGCAGGAAGTTCCGCTAAGACGCCCGCTCAGCTCGTCGGGCTGATGAGTGCCCGCATAGAGGGTGAATCGCCTGCCGAACACCGCTCTTTTTCCGCTCTCGTCAACGGCGGTGAAGGCTTTCTGCGCGAGGGGTATCTCGACGGTGACGGTCTCGCCGCTCCCGAAACTCACGCGCTTAAAGCCGCACAGAGCCGCGTTCGGGACGGCTTGAACGCTGTAGTCCTTGAGGTACAGCTCGATCACGTCCTCGGTGGGAGCGCCGCTGTTCTCGGCGGTGACTATCGCCTTGCCGTCCCTGTACTCCAGTCCAGTCACGCGGACAGCGCCGTAGGTCAGACCGTAGCCGAAGGGGTACAGAACGTTCTCCCGGGTGTAGCGATAGGTGCGCCCCTTCATGGAATAATCCGTAAAATCCGGCAGACTGTCGGCGGATTCACAGAAGGTCACGGGCAGCTTGCCCGAGGGCGAAACGTCGCCGAAAAGTATCTCCGCAAGAGCCGTACCGCCCTCCGAGCCCGGGTACCATACGTGTATCAGAGCGTCAGGATCAGCTTCGGTGTTTATTGAGCTTCCCGCCGCGCAGACGATGACCGTGGGCTTGCCGAACGCCGCTATCCGCTCTGTCAGTATGCGCTGGCTCTCGGGCAGGCGAAGGTCGTTTTTGTCCCCCGAGGAAAATTCGTTGCCCGTGTCGCCCTCTTCGCCCTCGATCGTGGCGTCAAGCCCGAGGCACAGCACCACCAGATCGGCACACTCCGCGGCGGCAACGGCTTCGGCGTAACGGTCGCCCGCCTGCGCAAGGACGGAGCTTCTGTCCTTGTACAAATGACAGCCCTCGGCATAGATGACCCGCCCCGAGAACCGCTCTCTGATACCATCGAGGAAGGTCACGTACTTATCGGCGGTGCCGCAGTAATTGCCTTCGAGAGCGGCGCGGCTGTCGGCGTTGGGACCTATGACCGCGATAGTTGACAGCTTGCTCTCAACGAGGGGCAGGATACCGTTGTTTTTCAGCAGCACCATAGACCTCTCGGCACATTTCAGCGATACCGCCTTATTCTCCGCGCAGGCTACGACCGTGTAGGGGATGTCATCGAACTCGGTGTGTTCGTCGAACATTCCCAGCCGCATACGCGTCCTCATGAGCTTGACACAGGAGCGGCGGATATCCTTCTCGGTGATGAGCCCATCATTCAACGCCGCCAGCAGATTCACGTAGGTACAGCCGCAGTTGACGTCGCAGCCCGCTTTGAGCGCCATTGCCGCACTTTCGACGGGCGAAGCCGTGACCATGTGGTTCATGTGGAAGTCCTGTATCGCCCAGCAGTCGGAAACGAAATGCCCATCGAAATCCCACTCGCGGAGCTTGCCCATGAGGAACTCACTCGCGCAAGCGGGCTCGCCGTTGACGCGGTTGTATGCGCCCATGACAGCTTCCACATGAGCATCGCGGACAAGCTCCCCGAAGGCGTAAAGGTACGTTTCCTCCATGTCCTTCGGAGTCGCCCGGGCATCGAAGCTGTGGCGGAGGGCTTCGGGACCGCTGTGGACGGCGAAATGCTTCGCGCAGGCGGCAGCTTTCATGACCCTGCCATCGCCCTGCAAACCCTTAACGAAAGCCTTGCCGTTCTCGGCGGTGAGGTAGGGGTCTTCGCCGTAAGTTTCGTGACCCCTGCCCCAGCGGGGGTCGCGGAAAATGTTGATATTCGGCGCCCAGAGGGTGAGTCCCTTGTAGATATCGCGGTCTCCGAGCCTTTGGTAAGCGTTGAATTTCGCGCGGGCTTCCGTGGCGGTGATATCGGCGACCTGTCCGACGAGGTCGGTATCGAACATAGCGGCAAGACCTATCGCCTGGGGGAACATGGTAGCGATACCGCTGCGGGCGAGACCGTGTATTCCCTCGTTCCACCAGTTATAGGCAGGCACGCCGAGGCGTTCGATAGCGGGAGCGTTATAGCGGAGCTGAGAAGCAGCTTCGTCGATAGTCATTTCGGCGACGAGAGCCTCCGCGCGTTCGAGGGCGGAGAGAGAACTGTCAAGATATTTTTTCATATAAAGACCTCCAAAAGAAAACGGAATTACAAATCATAATTTGGCAGGGCAGAGCCCTGCACGAAGTTCGCGGCATTTTTGCCAAAGGCAAAAATTATTTGTAGCTGAAATATCAGACACCCGCGGCAG
>CACZJT010000051.1 GCA_902781565.1 uncultured Ruminococcus sp. | reverse complement strand
GACCGCAGTTGGGCTGACGCCCTGCAAGGGAGCTTGACGACGAGTGATGAGCCGTCAGTGCCGAGATTTGTCTGCTGTTCTTTTAGGGATTAGTATTAGCTCTATATCTCCCCGAAGCTTGCACAGTGCTTCGTCCGTTGGGGTATCGGCGAGGTTCTTGTCGGGGGGATAATTCAATATGTCATCAACGCGCTCGTAATGTGTCGTTATGGTCCGTGCATTTTTCCCCGCTTCCGAAAGGGACAGCACGGGGGACATCAGCAGGCTCAGAAGTCCCCGGAACAGCCATACCGTCCCGAGAGTAGCCCTGCCCTGCATGACGAGCGCCGCTCCCATTATCATCACGACGAAATACAGCACATAGGAGAGAAGGTCGGGTATGCTTCCGAGCAAAGCCCCGAAGCGCCCCGCAGAAGCTCTCCTCGCACTCACAGCCGCCTGCAAGCCCGACCATTTCCCGAAGTATGCGCCTTCCGCGCCGCTGACCTTGATCGTTTCTATCATGCCGAGCCCCGAGAGCGTTTCCGCCGAGAGCCTTTCCTTGTCCCGCTCTATGGCGCGGACGGTGTTTCGGCGGGTGCGCGAGATGAGCCTTGACAGGGCGATATCCACCGCGAGCACGCTTACGCTCACCGCCGTGAGCGGCAGACTGCTCTTCATCATCAGCACGATACAGAGTATCGCCGCTGCGGTATTCATCACAAGCGGTGCAATAAAGTTCACCACCGAAGCGGTCATGCTCTCGAGCATATCCATTCTTACGTACACATCGCTTGGCGGTCTTTGAGAGAAAAATTCTATGGGGAGCTGCATGAGCTTCCACATATACGTCGAACAGCCCTCCGCCGAGAGCCTGCCGTTCAGCCTTAACTTGCAGGCGGTCTGTATCCACGCCGCCGCGAGCTGTATCACTGCAAGCACGATAAGAGAGGTCACAAAGTACGGCATTATACTCCCCTCTGTTTCAAAGCCGACACACTTCAAGGGAGTGCGAACGCACGCATGAACAATAGTTCATGCTGAAAATTCGTTTATGTACGAAGATATTGGTGGATTTGGAACAGAGGGGAGTATATATCTCTGTTGCGCGATCCCGTCAGGTGATCTATGTAGAATCCCGTTATCAGCGGATATGACACCGCTATGATCGCCGCTGTGACGGAAGCCGTGCATATCATCGGTATAACCGTGCCGCCCGTCCCGAGCCTTTTTATCTGCGGGAGCAGACCGCTCCGCTTCTTCCCGCCCTGCCTAAAGCCCTCGTCGGGGACGAGGTTTATGGTTATGCCCGTGAACGAGCGGTCAAATTCCTCCCTGCCGACCCTGACAGTCCCGTATGCGGGGTCGTTTATGTAGGCGTACTTCCCCTTGAAGCCGTTCAAAACTACAAAGTGATCGAAGTTCCAGTGTATGATACACGGGAACACGCCCTTCTTTCTTATGCTCTCGGGATTCCTTTTGTATTTGTTCACCTTGAAGCCGTAAGTCCTTGCGGCTTTGGCGATATTCGCGGCATTCGAGCCGTCCCGCGATACGCCGCAGTCAGCCCTTGCCTGTTCGAGGGTGAGATATTTTCCGTAGTAAGCCGCCACCATAGCGAGCGCTGCCGCACCGCATTCGAGGGCTTCGAGCTGCAAGATCACGGGCACTTTTGCGACGCCTTTGGTGACGGGGCTTTTCATCTTTGAATGTCCCATATTCATACCTCAAAAAGCAGCTCAAAGGGGTGAGCCTTTCTCACTGTTATGCTGACGGGATAAGTTCCGTCATATTCCGCCACCTCCGCATAGCCCACCCTGAGATCAAACTCGTTGAAGTCTGTGGAGCGTATCACGTATTCATTATCCATGATGCTGAACCGCATACCCTCATCGAGGTAATAGCGGCTGTTATCCGTGAGTATCACCGTCGCATGACCCTCGGATACCATGACTCTCCCGTCGGCTGAAAGCTCTATCGTCCCCGCAAAGCCCCACACTGCGGCTCCGATCACGGCGATGAGCAGTGCTGCGGGCACGAGCATGGACATGGGCTTCGAGACACGCAGATAGTACGTGAGCCTTTCGGACTCTGTTATTCTGTCAAGCGTTTTTTTCCTGAACAATACAGACTATTTATCCATTTTTTACTTCCCCGATCATGATATCGTGTTATGACATTCCCCGTGTGAATGTCTGCCATTATGATTATTATATCATATACTGCCGTTTCAGTCAATCTCGAAAAAAGGCATGACCGAGGGCGTGCCGCAGACGGCACAGTATTGATTTTTTCCTGTGTTTATGATATAATTATCATATATGATGAACAGCTTTTCCGACAGGAACTGTATCTCACATTCTCCGTATACAGACAGTTCAACGAAAGGAGCAGTTATGAAAACAGCAGTGATAACGGGCAGTACAAGAGGGCTCGGATACGAGATGGCAAAGGATCTCCGCAGATACGGCTTGAACGTGATCCTGAACGGCTCGAACGCCGAAAGGCTCGAAGGGGCGGTTAATGCACTGAAAAAGATCAAAGGCAGGGGCGGTGTCGCAGGCTTTTGCGCAGACGTCGGGTCGGCGGAGGAGGTGCGGGCACTTGCGGCTCATGCCGCGGAGAGGTTCGGCGTCGTGGATATATGGATAAACAATGCAGGCGTAAATCAGCCGATGAAGGCTATATGGGAACTCAGCGATGACGAGGTGGATTCGCTTATCGACATTGATCTGCGGGGAGCCGTCATCGGGAGCAGGATAGCGGCAGAGCTCATGGAGAGTCAGCCGCAGGGCGGGTATATCTACAATGTGGAGGGCTACGGCAGCAACGATGCCATGATGCTCGGGTTCAATATGTACGGCACGAGCAAACGCGCCGTTACGCACTTTACCGTCGCTCTCGCAAAGGAGCTGGAGGAACGTCACAGCAAAGTTAAAGCAGGCAGGCTCTCCCCGGGGATAGTTGCGACCGATTTCCTCACGAACGCCCTGGGCGGTGAACAGAAGATCGAACTGCCCGGGAAAACAAAGCGCTTCTATAACATAGTCGCAGAGCCCCCCGATGTCGTCGCGCATTTTCTTGTAAAGAGTATGCTCGCGAACAGGAAAAACAACGTCAGGATAAACCGCCTCACGAACGTCAGGCTGCTCTCTCGCTTTATCACTGCGGGATATAATACTATAGCAATCAAAGATAATAGCAGTACAAGATCGAGGGCGACGGCGAATACTCGGTGATCTGCGATCTCGATAGCCGATCTGCAAACCCTCGAAATGGTGATAGCAGGTATTGATGAAGGAGATGAAACTATGATAGAAGTGAAGTCTGCGGCGGTATACGGGCACGATGACGAGATGCTCGAATATTCGTTTACCCCCGCGGGTGCTGACGATACAAAAGACGATAACGGCGGCACGGAGGAACAGGCAGTCGTTGGCAGACCCCTGACCATAGACGGAAGCAGGGCAGTCCTCGCGGAGAATATGCTTTACAGGGGTCAGGGCATGATAAGCGCCAACAATTCCTCGCGGCTGCTTCTCGATTACAAAACCGAGAACCCCGATAAGTATTGGGAGATAATGGAGCTCCTTTTCGGAAGTGACGGGCTTGCCATGAGCCACCTAAAAGTAGAGATGGGCTCTGACGCCAACACTTCCTCGGGAACGGAGCCCGCCGTCATGAGGAGCGAGTCGGAGAGCGCGGACGTCACACGGGGCGCGGCTTATCAGCTCGAGGCGGACGCCAAGAGCATAAACCCCGACCTTACCCTCGATATGCTTTGGTGGAGCGAGCCCGCATGGGTCACGAACTCCTCTGACGTTTATGCCGCGAGGTACAAGTGGTACAAGGAGACCCTCGATGCGGCTTATAACACCTACGGGCTGTGCTTCGACTATGTGGGGGCAGTGCAGAACGAACGCCCTTACGATGCCGACTGGATAAAATACCTGTCCTCGCACCTCAAAAGCGAAACGGATGCTCCTTATGATTATTCGCAGATAAAGATAGTCGCGGGGGACGAGGTATGCACATGGAACATCGCAAGTGCTATGATGGATGATGAAGAGCTCTGCGACGCTGTAGACGTTATCGGGAGCCACTATACCAGCTGGGCGAGCGATAACGCCAGGACCCTCGCGGAGGAGTACGGCAAGGAGCTTTGGTTCAGCGAGGCGAGCCCCTCCATGAGCTATTCAAAGAGCAATTACCGCTATGACGGAAACAACTCGGGGCTTTCGGGCGTTGGCGGTGCGCTGGACGTCGCCAACAGGATAATTACCATGATACCCGGGGGATATATGACCCTCTACGAGTATCAGCCTGCGGTGGCGGCGTATTATGACGGCGTGACCTACGGCAGCAAGCAGCTCATCAAGGCTAACGAGCCCTGGAGCGGCGCTTACAGCCTTGACAGCGGGTTCTATACGGCTCTGCACTTCTCGCAGTTCATCAAAAAGGGCTGGGCGTTCGTGGACGGCGCCTGCCTTGCGGACGGAAAGGCGGGCGGCGACGGTCATGCCATAGTTGACGCGGACTACAGCTACATCACCCTCACCGACCCCGAAACGGGCGACTACAGCACCGTGATAACGAACACCACCGACAGCCCGAAAACCTACGATGTTGACGTCACGAACCTCGCGAAGGCTGGAGAGACTGTCTATGTGTGGGAGACAAGAGGACCCGACGGGGGGAGCTATGACGAAAACTATTTCCGAAAGACAGGCGAGACAACTCCCGCCGAAAAAGACGGGAAGTATACCTACAGCGTGACCCTACAGCCCTATTCGATAGTTACCCTCACGACCCTCGATGTTTCGGAGCGGAGCTTTTCGGACAGCGAAAGCGCCCTGCTCGAACTGCCCTATTCGGACGATTACGAATATGCGGACTATCCCTCGGACTACCTTGCCTCCCGCGGGAACGCTCCCCGATACACTACCGATGAGGGCGGCGCTTTCGAGGTCACAAATGTCGGCGGGACGGGCGTACTCATGCAGCAGCTGACCGATGAGAACAGACCCGACGACTGGGGCTACACCCCGAACCCCGTCACGAATTTCGGCGATGACAGGTGGTTCAATTACAGCGTTTCGGCGGATATACTGCTCGAAAACACGGGCAGCGACAAGAACTACGCGGGCATAGGGCTGAGGTACAGTCTCGGCGGGAACAGCAACAGCGGCTACTGGGCGAAGCTGTATGAGGACGGCACCATAGACCTGATGAAAAACGGCAGCAAGCTCGATTCCGCAGAGGTCGCGGACTTCGACAAGAGCGCATGGAACAACGTGAAGGTCGAGGCAGTATGGAACATCGTCAAGGTCTGCGTGAACGATAAGTGCCTTATCGGATACGAGTGTACCGACAGCTCGCTCATCGGCGCGGGGCGTGCGGCTTTCTACAGCGCCTACCACAAAAACTGCTTCGATAATTTCAAGGCGGAGAAGGCAGACAGCGGCTCGGGCTCTGTAGAGCGTTACGATAACATGGACAGCATAGTGAGCTATTCGGGTCAATGGGAGCATACGACGGTGGGAAGCTGGAAGAGCAGCAACAGAACGAGCTCCAAGGGTCAGGCGGGGGCTTCGGTGTCCTTCGGCTTTGAGGGAACGGGCTTCGCGCTGACGGGCGATAATGCCAAAGGAACGGTGCTTGAAGTAAGCGTTGACGGCAAGGTGACAGAAAGCGGTTTTGAAACGTTCAGGAGCGAAGCCCATGAGATATCCTGCTATGTGAACGGGCTTGATGAAGGACACCATGATGTGACCATAAGGGTCGTGAGCGGTACTTACAATATCGACGGTATAGAGATATCGGGCGGGAATGCCGTTCCCGACCCGAAGGACGAAAAAACCGATGAGAGCGAAAAGACGCCCTCGAACACTAACGGCGGCAGCAGCTCCGATAAAACGAACGGCGCCACTCCCGAACAGGCGGCTGCCGCGCTCGCGGGAGCGGTCATGGTATCGGTCAAAAAGAAGGATCACCGATAAGCCTTACTTTCCATAAATAATACTAACCTTTTAGGAATTAGTATAAAACTTTTGGTTTGTCCTACTTTGTGCCCGTAATATAAAACGCAGGGCGGGGGACAGTCCCTCACCCTGCTTTATTATTCCTCGGAGTGCTCCTCTTTGAGCAGCTCCACCGCCTCCGCTATGTCGCGGAAGCCGTAGCCGCTTCGGACAAGGGCGTTTTTGAGCTTCTGCATCATGGCGCGGTCGGAGGGGTCGAAATACTTCATGTACTTCTTTTCCGCAAGCTGTGCCGCCCGCTCGGGGGCGCTGTCGGCATACCCCGCGAGGGCGTCCTCGATGATACGCATGGGAATGCCCCGCTCCCGCATATAGGGCTTCGCGCGGAAGTACCCGAGCAGCTTCGATTCGCACAGCCGCCTTGCCAGCAGTTCCGCATAGCGGCGGTCGTTGATGAAGCCCTTCTCCGCCAGTTCGTCCGCGACTTCGTAGCAGGTGTCCTCGCTGTAGTTGTTCATCAGCTTGTTCACCATTTCCACGTATGAGTAGTCGCGGCAGTCGAGCAGATACAGCGCCCTCTCGCGGGCTTTCCGCTTCTCATCGGCGGCAAGTATCTCTTTGAGCGCCCCCTCGGGGACGCTCAGCCCCGCCTTTAAGCTGTATGCCGCTATGATATCCGCATTCACAAAGACAGGCTCACCCTCCGAGAGGGTGAGCTTCATCGTTCTGCCTTTGTACTTTTCTATGCTCTCGATGATAACTGCGCTCATATCCGCCGTCAGTTACCCAGCTCGGAGATGTCAACGGGCGCAAAAGTCTCAAAGTTGTCGTCTGCGATCTCCGAAAGCTCGGCGGCATAGCCCGCGTTCTCGCCGCTTTCGGCGCTCTCGCTGACCTCGCCCTCGGGAGCAAGACCCGCGGCGGCTTCCGCCTTCTCCTCAGCCTTGGACTTCTTCGCGGACGCCTGCTGCAACGCTTCAGCCTTTTCGGGGTCAAGCAGCTGTTCCTTGATCTTGTCCTCGAACTCCTTCATGACGTCGGGGTGTTCCTTTAAGTATATCTTGGCATTGTCGCGTCCCTGACCCAGCTTGGTGTCGCCGTAGCTGAACCATGCGCCGCCCTTTCTTGCTATGCCTAAGTCGACCGCTAAGTCGAGCACCTCGCCCGTCCTCGAAATGCCCTCGCCGAACATGATGTCGAACTCGCATTCCTTGAAGGGGGGCGCTACCTTGTTCTTGACGATCTTGACTCTTGTGCGGTTTCCGATGATCTCGCCGCCCTCCTTGATAGCTTCCACGCGGCGCACGTCCATTCTCACCGAAGCGTAGAATTTCAGCGCCCTGCCGCCGGGGGTGGTCTCGGGGTTGCCGTACATAACGCCTATCTTCTCGCGTATCTGATTGATGAAGATAGCCGCGCACTCGGACTTTGAGAGTACCGAGGTCAGCTTTCTCATAGCCTGCGACATGAGCCTTGCGAGCTGTCCCACATGGGCGTCGCCCATCTCGCCGTCGATCTCGGCTTTCGTGACCATAGCCGCCACCGAGTCGATGACGATGAGCCCCACGCTTCCCGAGCGTGCCAGCACCTCGGCTATTTCAAGAGCCTGCTCGCCGCTGTCGGGCTGGGAGACCAACAGCTCGTCGATGTTCACGCCCAGCTTGCGGGCGTAGTTCGGGTCGAGGGCGTGCTCGACGTCGATGAACGCCACGTTCTCGCCCAGCTTCTGTGTCTCAGCCGCGCAGTGCAGCGCAACGGTGGTCTTGCCCGAGGATTCGGGACCGTAAAGCTCGATTATCCTGCCGCGCGGAATGCCGCCGATACCGAGAGCCATATCGAGGGTCATTGAGCCCGTGGGTATCGCCGCGATATCGAGCTTCTCATTGCCGCCCAGCTTCATGACAGTGCCCTTGCCGTACTTCTTCTCTATGAACGCCAGCGCCGTCTGTAGAGCCTTTTCACGCTCCTCCTTATCGGTGATCTTCTGGACGATCTTAACTTCGTTTTTCTTCTTCTTTTCTACTGCCATAGCTTATGTACCACCCTTTTCTTTGATTCGGAATCAGGAATGATGAATGCGGAATTGAAGGTGTCCTCCTTCGGAGGCGATCAGGCGCAGTTGAGACCGCGACCGCAAAAGTCCGCATTACACATTTCCGATCCCAGATTATATTATACCACATAGCGTGTGTCAAAATCGGGACAATTAGAAATTATTTTCGGAACGTATGTTTATAGCTTTTCGTAGAGATTCACGTTCTCCTGCTCGATGTTCCTGCCGATGACGCAGCGGTTTATGCCCGCCATGTCGCGGCGCACGCGAACGTCCTTCAGACCCGCCTGTATCATGATCTCCATGACCTCGTCCTCCTGCCCCGCGCCTATCTCAAAGAGCATTATGCCGCCGTTTTTGAGCTTCCCGCGCCAGAGGCGTGTTATCCCGCGGTAGAAGTCGAAGCCGTCCTCGCCGCCGTAAAGGGCTTCGCGGGGCTCGTGCCTTACCTCCCGCTGCAAGTGCTCCATGTCCTCGGCATTGACGTAGGGCGGGTTCGATACGATGAGGTCGCACATGGGTACGAATATCAGCGAATCCTCCGAAAGCACGTCTGCCTGTATAGCCTTGGCTATGCTCGAACGGCGCTTTATGTTCTTTACAAGGTAGTCGTAAGCCGTGTCGTACTTTTCGAGGCAGAACACCTCCGCGCAGTGAAGTCTCTGCCCGAGGGTAATGCCGATACAGCCCGTACCCGCGCAGAGGTCGGCTATGGTGACGTCCTGCCTGTCCTTGAGAGCCTTTACCGCTTCGTCTATGAGCGTTTCGGTGTCGGCGCGGGGGATAAGCACCCCGGGCCCCACGTCGAAGCTCTCGCCGCAGAAGTCCCACTCGCCGATGATGTATTGCAGAGGTTCGCCGCTGAGCCGCCTTGCAAGGAGCAGGGCGCAGCTCTTTACCTGTGCGGGGTCTGCCTGCTGTTTTCCGTCGAAGCGTCCGCGGCAGTTGAAGCCCAGGGCACAGCCCGCAAGCTCCCGCGCCTCCCAGTGGGCGTTTGAGATGCCCGCCTCGGTAAGTTTATCCGTCAGGCTCATTATGATGTCATTGTATGTGTAGTTTACCATCTGTCCTCACCGTCCTCGGGGATTACCGCTTTCATGGCGGCTATGGCGCATTCCACCTCGCTGACGTCGGGCTCGCTGGTGGTTATCCTCTGTATCCAGAGCCCCGGCGCGGAGAATATGCGCGTGAATGGATTATCGTACTTTCCCGCAAGCATTATGGCTTCGTAGGCTATGCCCGTCACCACGGGTATCAGCAGGAGCTTGAAGCCGACCCTCGCCAGCTTCGACCCCCACGGCACCCCGAACACCGAGGTCACGAATATGCTTATGAACAGCACGAGGAAAATGAAGCTGGTGCCGCAGCGGGGGTGGAACCTTGTGTGTTTCAGGACGTTCTCGGGGGTGAGCTCGTCGCCGCTCTCGTAGCAGGCTATGGTCTTATGCTCCGCGCCGTGGTATTCATAGGTCTTGGCGATGTCGGGCATGAGCGATGTCACCCACGTATAGCCTATGAATATCCCGATCTTGATGAAGCCCTCGATGATGTTCTTTATCACGGAGTTAAGCTCCCCCGTGAGCTTTTCGATGAGCCCCACAATAAGGGCGGGGAAGTATATGAACAGCACCACCGCCAGCCCCACGCCTAAGAGCATGGAAACGGTGGTCAGCACGGGCATGAGCTTCTCGCCGAACTTGTCGGTGAGCCACTTCTCGAACTTCGTGGGCTCCTCCTCGTCCTCGCCCTCCATCTGCTTATCGGCGGCGCGGCTCAGGCATTTGTAGCCGTCCTTCATGGAGATAACGAAGTTGAATATCCCCCTTACGAACGGAGTTTTTCTGTACCACGGAGTACCGTTTTTGCTCCCGATATCCCATTCGTCAATGTCTATCCTGCCGTCGGGCATACGGTTCGCCATAGCCATCTTATGAGGACCTCTCATCATAACGCCCTCGATGACCGCCTGTCCGCCTATCTTGGTCTTGAAACAGCTTGTCGGATTGTCAGCCATGTTATATTCCTTTCAATTAACGATTCGGTAATACTCAAAAGGGACGCGCGGCAGCCCGCCGCACGCCCCGCTATATTTGATTCCTTAACGCTCTCCGCGGCTCAGTTCCTTAACTGCTCCAGCGCCGAGCGGTCGTTCAGACTGTAGCTCGTGAGCGGTTCGGTGAGCCGTGATTCGCTCGTGGATTCCTCGCTGCGCTCGGTGAACAGCTTGCCATCCTGGATGCGTATGGTGTTCATGAGGTAGCTTCCCATAGCCGCAGTCTCGGAGTAGATCACGCCGCTGCCCTTGCCCAGCGTGGTGTGCCAGGACACGAAGCTGCCGAGGGTCACGGGCTGTGTGCCGTCGAAGGTGTATACGTACACGGTCCTGTCAGCTTCGATAGAGCCCGTTTCGACCAGCAGCTCGCTCACGCCGTTGTCGTCGATGTCGGTTATGTAGTAGCGGCAGAACTCGTCCTTGTAGGAGGGGTCGGCTGCTACGTGGTCGGCGGTGCGCCTTACTATCTCGTTATAGGCAAGGTACGCCGAGAGCGTCCCGCCGCCGCCCGCGGGGGCGCTGTCCTCCCGGGTGTATGCCTCGGCGGAATATATGCTGCTGTCGCTTGGGAGCGAGGTATCGTCGGCTACCTGCGTAAAGGGAGCGGTCTCCGTAAGGCTGCTGTCAGGCGGCAATATAGGCTCGGGCTGCTCCGTGTCGGGCAGAGCCGCGGGAGAAACTTCCCCGCTCACCGCAGTCTCGGCAGCGCTCCCGGCAGCTTCTGTGGCAGAGCTGTCATCGTCCTCGCCCGTGAGGATATCTGTCAGCACGTCGATAGTGCCTTTCTCCGACGAGGTGTCCTCCGCTTCGGAGGTCGGGGCAGGGCTGTCAGCGATGTTTTCGGCTGTCTCGTCGTCCGAGGGCGCCGAAACAGAGGCGTTGTAGGCGGGAACGTTCTCGTTCGTTTCCTCGCCTGCCGCCATCGAATCAAGCATTTCCAGCGCCGCGCAGGAGGTGAAGCTGATGACCGCCGTTACCGCGGCAGCCGCAGCAAGGAAGCCCTTCCGCACAGAGCCTTTCTTAATAATCATTCTTTTCATGGCATTTTCTCCTATAAACGCCGACCGTAAGCGGCGGCGTTCATCTTTCGCGCCTGCGGGTCATGCGTCGGTATCGGTGTTCCTGTTTTCTATCAGTTCCTCGGTGTGCTTCATGTGGCGGGCTTCAACGATCTGCTGAGCCTTGTCGATGAGCTTTTTCCTCGCGGGCATGAAGGTGTAGAAAAATTCTCCGACCCATGTGACGACCTCGCCGTTGAAGCCCTTCTTGAACTTGTACACGCCGTAATTCGGGTGTGTCTCGTCGGTGTAGAAGGGTATGCCCATGAAGTCGTAAACATAGTCGTTTGTCTCCAGCGCCCAGTTTATCATTGTCCACTGCATGAGGTAGTTGGGGTAGGTGTTGCGGTGGTGATTGGAGGAAGCCCCGTAGACGTAGCTGGTCTTTCCCGCGTAGCGGGTAGTCAGCGCTCCCGAAACGGGTATGGGCTTCTCGCCCTCCTGCTCCAAGTAGCACACGAACAGACGGCAGTGCTCCTCCCCCAGCGCGTCGAGCATTTTTGCGAAATACTCCTTGCCGCGTATTGAGAAGCCGTCCCTCTGACCCGTAGCTATCATCATGGGGTAGAAGTCATCGAGAGCCTCTTTACCGCAAGCCTTACAAACGACGCCCTTGCGCCCCGCCTTGCGTATGCGGTTGCGCCAGTCGGACTTGAATGTTTTCATGACCTCATCGGGGGTCTTGTCATGTATATTGCGGAGCATATAGTTGTTCCGCGCCTGAATGGTGGTGAGTTCGGGGGCGTTGTCGGTGTGGTCGAAGCCCATGTCCCGCATTATCTGCGTAAGCTCCGTTTCCTTCTCCTCGAAGCAGGGATCCCACATGAACTGATAGGACTTGTGCTTCTTTGCAAGCACCTTGATCCCCTCGAACAGGTCGTCCAGCGTTTCGCGGTCGCGGAAATCGCACACGGGACCGTGGGGCGCGTAGAGGAAGGTACAGCCCATCATGGGTATCTTCTTGATTATGCAAAGACAGGTGCCGCGTATCTTTCCCTCGCTGTCGCGGGAGATCACTGCGTCCCAGCCCCAGTTGTCCTTGACTTTCGGCCAGTTGAGCGACTGCATGAAGCTGCCGTTAACATGACCCTCGACGAAAGCCTCGTATTCCTTCATCAAAGCACGGTTAGTCTTGTCGATTATTTCCATTTTTAACTTCCTCTTTATTTTGATCTGTAGTTTAAGGCACTTATTCATTCTAACTTATTATAACACATTCCGAAGATAAAATCAACTGTTTTTTTAAAAAATTATCGGGTCTTAATACCCTCTCTTTTATACAAATTTACGGACAGCTGTATTCCCGCACCATGTAAAGGCAGAGAGTGAGAGCAAATTATCCAAATAATTTCCCCCGAGTTTGTGCAAAGGGGCGGTTTTGGGGCTGAATATTTATCAATCTATTGACGATTTATAGAATATTATGGTATAATAAACTATGTATGATATCAAAGCTGAATAAGTCTTTGGTGATAAAGATCTGGAGGTAGTAAGATGAATCAGACACGGAAATCCATTGATTACTCTACCTATTCGTCCTACAAGGACACGGTAGCCTCGCTGAGCGAGGATCTCGATGAGCTTCTCGCGATCTGCGACGAGCTGAAGCTCACAAATACCGCGGAATCTATCCGCGAAACTATAGCTAAAAACGCCGACGAGCATTTTGAGGTGGCTATCGTCGGCGAGTTCAAGCGCGGTAAATCCACGCTCATAAATGCACTTCTGGGACAGGACGTGCTGCCCGCCGACGTGCTCCCCGCCACGGCTACTCTGAACCGCGTCACCTACAGCGATATACCCTACGTTCAGGTCGAGTACAAGGACGGCAGGTCGGAGCAGGTGGACATAGACGAGCTGGAGAATTACGTCACCAAGCTGACCCTCGAATCCGAGGAGGTCGCCGAGACCGTCAGGGAAGCTACCGTTTACTACGACACCGATTTCTGCAAGAACAACGTGGACATAATCGACACCCCGGGACTTAACGACGACGAGCAGATGACGAACGTCACCCTCTCGATACTCCCGAGGATAGACGCGGCGGTGTTCGTCATCAGCGCAAATTCGCCCTTCTCACAGTTCGAGAAGGACTTCCTCGAAAAGAAAATGCTCACCTCCGACGTGGGCAGGATAATCTTCGTGGTCAACTGCTTCGGCACATTCTCCCCCGAGGACGAGAACAAGATAGTCGAGACTGTCCGCTCGCGTATCACAAAGTACGTCATGGATAAGGCGAAGATGGTCATGGGCGAGGATTCGCGGGAGTTCGCGGTCTACAAGCGCAAGATAGGCACTCCGCGCGTCATAGGCGTTTACGCGAAGCGTGCGCTCACCGCCAAGAAGATAGAGGACCAGGGGCTTCTTGAGGAATCGAATTTCCCCGAGTTTGAACGCGCCCTCGAATCCATGCTCACCACCGAGCGCGGCGCCATCACCCTCCAGATACTTGCCAACAAGATAACCAATTCGGGCTCCGAGATACTCCGCTCCGTAGTCATGCAGGAGAACGCCCTCATGATGGAGAACGACGAGTTTATGGAGCATTACGATTCGGCTATCCGCGAGATAGACGATATCCGAAACAAGAAGCGCATGGAGTTCGTGCGCATAAACAGTGCGGCAAATCAGGTGTTCGACGACTTAAAGCCCGTTCTCGACAGCTATTGGGACAACATCGAGAAGGCGGCTATGATAGTCATTAACAACTATCCCATGACCTCCGACGACTTCAAGCGGGACAAGTTAAAGCTCGTGACCGTGAAGCTCACCGACAAGATAAAGGAGAGCATTCAGGACAGGGCGCAGATAATCTGCGAGCAGATACAGAACTCCATAAACACAGCCGTAACGGGCGAGGTGGAGAGGTTACAGCAGTTCGAGGACGAGTTCTTCGAGGGCGTGACCCGCATTCAGGATATGTTCGACCTGCCCGACAAGATATCTAAGAACGGCACGGCTTCCGACAAGGGCATAGGCGCGGCGCTGAGCTCGTTCAGCTTCGGCGCGGCGGGCGGCGTATTCATGGGCTTCCGCGAGGCGGGAGTCAAGGGCGCGGTCATAGGCGGCGTTACGGGAGCTGCGGGCTGGTCTGCGGTATTCCTGCCTGCGGTGCTGCTGATGAACCCCTCCACGGCGGTCATAGCGCTGCTGTTCGTATCGGCGGGACTTATCGGCTCATTCACGGCGGGGATAACGATAGACACCTTGCTGGTGAATGACAGGATAGACCGCTACAAGGAGAACTTCAAGGCTTCGGTCAAGAAGCAGTTCCACGAGATGCGCATGAACAACGACTTTACGGAGACCGTCCGCAGGCAGGTATACAACGCCTTCGACGGCATAAAGGCTAAGATAGAGCGCGAGACCGAGATAATCCTCCGTGACACGCAGGAGACCCTTGACAACCTGAACGCGCTCAAGAACGAGAAGAGCACCGTTTCCGAGCGGGAGATGGACAGGCTGCACCACATAGCCGAGCGTGCGGGCTGTATAGTTTCCGAGGCATATGCCATAAGAAAAGCAGTCTCGGGAACGGGCGGAGAGACCGAGGAAAAGTCATAATTTATGAGGCTAAAAGACAACCTACATGGAGAAATTGCGTGAGCAAAAAAGCGCCTCCGGGCGCGCTAGCCCGGCGGGGTATGGGGCAGCGCCCCATTCCTAATCAAACCGCGCGCAAAGTATCTTACCGACCTGCACAAACCACGCGCGGTTTGTGCTTCCTTTGGCGCGCGGCGAAGCTCGCGCGCAGCACATGAAGCCTTTACAACAAAACGAACCGACGTGGGTGTTGTAGGGTAAACCCGTTTGGGGGCATTGGTGCCGCAAAAACGTAAACGCTCATGAAATCCCGCGCCGACGGCTTTTGTCGCCGCCGCTTCAAGAGTCGCGGTCGAGCTTACGCCGACCGCAA
>CACZJT010000050.1 GCA_902781565.1 uncultured Ruminococcus sp. | reverse complement strand
CCCCAAACCTGCCGCAAGGCAGGCATAAGCCTACCGAACCCGCAGGTAATCACGGGCGAGCAATGCTCGCCCCTACAATGACTGTGGTCAACGTAGCATCTGTTGTAATCCGAGGTGGGGGCAAGCCCCCACCCTACACAGAATTGTGCAACGCGGTCAGCCTTACAAATTATGATTTATATTGGAGGTTTTACAATGAACGATAAATTGGTCATCGGAGGAAAAGAGTTTTCCTCACGCTTTATTCTCGGGTCGGGAAAGTTCGACCTCGATCTTATCAACGCGGCTGTCGAACACGCGGGAGCGGAGATCGTTACCCTCGCTCTTCGCCGCGTCAACAGCTTTAACGGCAATATCCTCGAACATATCCCGAAGGGCGTGACCCTTCTTCCCAATACCTCGGGCGCCCGAAACGCCGAGGAAGCCGTTAAGATCGCAAAACTCGCCCGTGAAGCGGGCTGCGGGGAGTTCATCAAAATTGAGGTCATTCACGACTCGAAATACCTGCTCCCCGATAACTATGAGACCGCAAAAGCCTGCGAAATGCTCGCAAAGGACGGCTTTATCCCTATGCCCTATATGTACCCCGATCTCTACGCCGCCCGCGATATGGTGAATGCAGGCGCCGCCGCGATAATGCCCCTCGCCGCGCCTATCGGCTCCAACAGGGGTCTTGCGACCAAGGAGTTCATACGCATTCTCATAGAGGAAATAGACCTGCCTATCATCGTTGACGCGGGTATCGGCAAACCCTCGCAGGCTTGCGAGGCTATGGAAATGGGCGCCGCCGCTATCATGGCTAACACCGCGATAGCTACCGCGGGCAACATAGTCGAGATGGCTAAGGCGTTCAGACACGCCATAATCGCGGGCAGAACAGCGTTCCTCGCGGGAACGGGACGGGTGCTCGACCGCGCTTCGGCTTCCTCGCCGCTGACGGGATTCCTTAACGACTGACTGTAAAGGTGGAAATGACAATGGAAAAGATCGACCACATGACATACCTCCCCGATATGGAGGTGCTGGAGGATTCGGACATCGGCGAAAAGGTCGTTGAAGCAATGAAGGCTTACGACCCCGACAGCTATACCGCCGCCGACGTAAAACGCGCCCTCGCAGCCGAATACCCCACGCGGGAGGACTTCGGAGCACTGCTCTCCCCCGCCGCCGAGCCCTTCCTTGAAGCTATGGCTCGCCGAGCCACTGAGGAAACACAGAAGCATTTCGGAAGCTCGGTGCTGCTGTTCACTCCGCTCTATATCGCAAATTACTGCGAGAACCACTGTATCTACTGCGGATTCAACTGCATGAACAAGATACGCCGCGCCAAGCTCGACGAGGACGGCATACGCCGCGAGATGGAAGCCATCGCCAAAACGGGAATGGAGGAAGTGCTTATCCTCACGGGAGAGAGCCGTAAAATGAGCGATGTTGAGTACATCGGGCGGGCTTGCAGTATCGCCCACGAGTATTTCAAGAACGTCGGGATAGAGGTCTACCCGATGAACACCGACGAGTACGCCTACCTGCACGAATGCGGCGCGGATTACGTGACGGTATTTCAGGAGACCTATGACAGCGACCGCTACGAACAGCTTCATTTGGCGGGTCACAAGCGCATTTTTCCCTACAGGCTAAACGCCCAGGAACGCGCCGTCCGCGGCGGTATGCGAGGAGTGGCTTTCGCGGCTCTGCTGGGGCTTGCGGATTTCCGAAAGGACGCCTTCGCGGTGGGTACTCACGCCTATCTGATACAGCGCAAATACCCTCACGCGGAGATATCGTTCAGCTGTCCGCGCCTGCGTCCCATAATCAACAACGACAAGATAAACCCTAAGGACGTCCACGAAAAGCAGCTTTTGCAGGTCATGTGCGCCTATAGGATATTCATGCCCTTTGCAGGGCTCACTATCTCCACCCGCGAGCGTGCGGGCTTCCGCGACAACGTTGTGGGAATGTGCGCAACGAAGATATCCGCGGGCGTCAGCACGGGTATAGGCAGCCATGCCGATGAGGAAGAGGAGCACAAAGGCATTGGCGACAACCAGTTCGAGATAAGCGACGGACGCACTCTTGAAGAAGTGATAGCCGCGATAAAGTCCAGAGGATTGCAGCCCGTTCTGAACGATTATGTATACATCTGAGGGCTTGGATATAACAGCGGTCACGGCACGTAAGCTGTGTCCGAGACCGCTGTGGGAGCAGGTGCCGCGCATAGTGAATGCGGGGATAACGAAGATCATACTGCGGGAAAAAGACCTCTCCCCCGATGAGTACACGGCGCTTGCGGAGCGGGTGCTCAAAGCCTGCGAGGACTGCGGTGCGGAGCTTACGATACACGGCTTTCCCGAATCGGCGCGTAAGCTCGGTACAGAGCGGCTGCATATGCCGCTCCCACGGCTGACGGCGGAGCTGTGCGGGGAGTTCGGGACTGTCGGAACATCGGTACACAGCGGTGAGCAGTTAATGCAGGCGGAAGCCCTCGGCGTATCATACGTCATCGCGGGGCACATTTACGCCACCGACTGCAAGCGCGGGCTCGAACCGCGAGGACTCGGTTTTCTTGCGGATATATGCAAACGCACGGCGCTGCCCGTCTATGCGATAGGCGGCATCACAACCGAAAGGCTCTGCGATATAAAGAGCGCGGGCTCAGTCGGAGCGTGTATAATGTCAGCAGCGATGAAGCTGTGAAAAAGCCCGAAGCGGGATAAACGCTTCGGGCTTTGATGATAGATCCTGTTATTTACCGTCCAGTATCGACGGTATCATGTCATAGTCGAGGGAATCTGCGGCTTCTTTGAGCTTCGCGAAACGCTTCTCCTCACCCGCAGGAAGTGTACAGCCCGAGAGCTTTTCTATCGCCTTTCCCACTCCGTCAAAGTCAAAGGCAAGAGCCGCCTCTCTCAGCGTGCCGTAGATCTCAGTCAGCTTCTCCGAGGTGAGTGTATCGGCGCTCTTTGCGGAGACTTCCGTTTGTGCGGCATTCTTTTTCAGCGGCGAGAGCTGCCTTCCGATCTTTCGGCTCCGCTCCAGCAGTCTCACCAGATCTCGGTCAATGCACTTGAGATCATTCCGCTTGCCCGCGTCCTCCAGCTGCGCCGCCAGTTCGCCCGCACGGGTCGCTCCGATCAGCCGCAAACTGCTCTTGAGGGCGTGTATCTTGATGGTCATGTCCTTTATGTTGCCGCTCCTGCGAAGCCTCTCTATCTCCGAGATGTTCCCGTCTATCATTCCGCTGTAGGTGATCAGCATTTCGATGTACATATCCGCCGAGCCGCTGAGCTTCAAGCCCTCGGCGGTATCAAGCTCCGCTATATTCATCACGAACTCGGGCAGAACGGTCACTTCGGCAGCCGCGCTCTCGGCGGCTGTGATCGTAACTTTGTTCCCGGGAAGATATTTTATCATCATTTCTTCCAGCTTCGCGGGTTCTATGGGCTTTGAGAGATAGTCGTCGAAGCCTGCTTCAAGGTAGGTGTCCCTCGCCCCCGAGACCGCATTGGCGGTAAGACAGATCACGGGAGTTTTTGCATTGGGAATGTTCTTCACGGCTTTCAGTTCCTTGAGTGTCTGTATGCCGTCCTTGCGAGGCATCATGTGGTCGAGGAATATCAGGTCGTATTCGGTGGTCAGTGCTTTTGAGATACACTCACTGCCGCTCAGAGCCGTATCTATCTTCACGCGGGTCTTTTTGAGCAGGCTCATGAACACTTCAAGGTTCATCTGCACATCGTCGGTGACGAGCACCCTCGCTTCGGGAGCTGTGAAGCTCTCGGTGTATTCGTGATCCTTGGCGGTAGATTGGCGGTATGCCTTGCCGAAATCGCCCACGGGCTCCCATCTTACCACCCGCTGACGTATCGCAAAGCCGAACACCGAGCCCTTGCCGTAGGTGCTCTCTATCTCCAGCTTGCTGTCCATCATTTCGAGCATACGCTGGGTGATGTGAAGTCCGAGACCCGTGCCCTCTATGCTTCGGTTCCTCTGCTCATCTACACGCTCGAAAGCGTTTATGAGCTTCGGCAGATCCTTCTTGCGTATGCCTATGCCCGTGTCCGTCACCGATACCCGCAGGAGTATGCTGTCCGCGTCGCCTATGACCCTCTCGTAGCGCAGGGTGAGCGTTACCGTCCCGCGCTCGGTATACTTGACCGCGTTGGTCAGCAGATTCATCATCATCTGTTTTATGCGAATCTCGTCGCCGTGCATGAGCCGCGGTATGCCGGGGTCGCAGTCGGGGCGGAGAGTGAGCCCCTTTGCGTCGGCGCGGGGCTGTATCATCGTCACCACGTCATTGAGCACCGAAGCAAGGTCGTAATCCACGGGGATTATATCCATCTTGCCCGCCTCGATCTTCGAGAAATCGAGGATATCGTTTATGAGCCCCAGCAGGGTATTGCCCGCGTTGCGTATGCTCTCGGAGTAGGCGGTGATGTTGGGGTCGCGGCTCTCGCGGAGCACCATCTCGTTCATGCCAAGCACCGCGTTTATCGGGGTGCGTATCTCGTGAGACATACTCGAAAGGAATGAGGACTTCGCCTCGTTCGCGGCGACCGCTCTTGCGGACATATCCGTAAGCTCGTCGCGGCGGCGCTTTTCCTTGTCAATGCTCTCCACGAGCCAGAGTACGTGGGAAACGTTGCCGTCCATAGTCCTTTCGGAAACGATGAAGCGCCCTCTGCACCAGACGTCCTCGCTGCTCAGAAACTCCTCGGTGACGGTGTCGGTGTTCCAGAGCCTTTCATCGAGGGTGTGGAAGTCGATAAAGCGCCGCATGGCTTCCCGCGAGCTCCCGCTCACCATCTCGTCTATTATACTGTTCATAACCTGCTGGGCGTTGTGGGTCTTGCCGCGGTTTTTCCCGGCAGGCATCTTGTCATTGGTGATTATCTCGTCAAAAGTATTCGCAAGGATATCTATGTCATGCATGGAAACATAGATATTCGCAACTCTCGACATACGTATATTCAGCTTTTCGGCGATACGGCTCTTGCGGATAGAGTTCACGAAGATCATCATGAGTATGGTGATCGTGATTATGACCGCCCCCACCGTCGAGATCATCATTATCCGAAGGGGATAGAACACCTCTGTCACGTCTATCGCCGAAACGCTGTACCAGTCACTGTCCAGCTTTATGCTGTAAACTATGTAATCATCGCCGCCGTATCTGAGAGTGAAGCGATCTTCCTCCTTGTCGGTGAGCCGCTTCACGATCTCGCAGCCTATGCTCCCGTCGTCCTCATGGTAGTTCTTCCCCAGCTCCCCGATCTCGGAATGAGCGGCGACAATTCCCTTACTGTCCAGCATCATCTGCGTCATGGAGTTTTTTTCAAGGGCGGCTTCCACGGTGATCTGCTGTATCTTGTCCAGTGCCATATCGAGGGCGATGACGCTCTCCCCGTCCCGAAGCATTTTTGCGAGGGTCATCATGACGTTTCCTGTTTCCATGTCGATATAAGGGTCAACGAGTACAAGCTCTCCCTGTTTCTCTATCGCGGCAGTATACCACGGGCGCTCGGTCGCAACGAACTCACCGGGCGGCGTCCAGTGTTCACCGTCATAGTATTCGCCGTTTATCCAGCCGTAGAGCCCCGTGTAATTCTCGTCAATAGCCATCATGCTCGTCAGGGATTCGCGGCTCAGGTAGTCGAGTATCTCCTCGTGAGAGCTTCCCTCCTCCAGCATATTCTCCACGCTGTAAGCCGCCAGTTTGAGCGAGTTCTTGCTCGAAGTCATGTAAAGCTCGAATTTCTGCGCCGTATCTGCGGCGGAGAGCTGTCCCTTATTGATTATGCTCTCCCGTTTAGCCGAATAAAGCAGTATAAAATAAACGATTATCAGCGCCACGAAAAACAAAATAACAAAGACCGAAGCCGCAACGGTCCTTTTCTCGGACTTTCGCGGCTGACGCGCCGCCGCCGCGGCATTTCCGCTCTCCGCGGCTATATCCTCCATCACTCTCATACTAACACCCCGATCAACAATTAGGAATTAGGAATGCGGAATTGAAGGTGCCGCTTACGCGGCGTATCTGTTTAGAAAATTCTGATAATATCCGCCGAAGGCGGACACCTTCAATTCCGCATTCCGAATTCCGCATTCCGAATTTCCTACAGGTATCTTCGTCCGCGGCGGCGGTCGCTGTCCTCGCCGCGCTCACTGTCGGGGCGGAGCATCTGTATGCGGTAGTCGGCGCGCAGAGTGCCCCCGCTGCGCTCGTTCCACCTGCCGAGAACGCGGTCGATAACTCCCTCCACCATGTCCTCCTTTATCTCCATGAGCAGGAAAAGGTACTGATCTTTGCCCAGCCGCACCATTATATCGCTCTTGCGCAGGGACTGCTTCAGGAACTCCCCGAACTCTGCGCATTTTTCCTCAAAGCTCTCGTTCACCCTTTCTCCGCTCTCCGAGAGGTCAACGAGTATCTCACAAGCCGAAACGCCGTAGTTTATCATGTATCTCCGCAGGAACCTGTAAACGTGTACGAATATATCCTTTTCGAGCCACATGGCGCAGTCGGGTATATCACGCTCGCCAAGTATCATCTCTATGCTCCGAAGCTCGTCCGCCCTGTTTGCCGATGAGCCCGAGGGGGTGCTGCGGTAGATGAAGTGTCCGTGTTTGCCGTTCTGCTTTACGTGGTAGAGCGCCTTGTCCGCGAGCTTTATAAGCTCCCCGTAGTCTGTGCCGTATTCGGGCACGAATACCGCCCCCACAGATGCTCCCAGCGGTATGCGCATATCCTCACCCAGCAGGCGCTCGGCTTCCTCGGTGAAGCTCTCCTCCAGCCTTCGGGTGAAGCTCTCGATGTATTCCTCGCGGCGGACGTCCTTGAAGAACGCCGCGAACTCGTCCCCGCCTATCCTGCCGAAAACGCTCTCGGGAGGGGCGCATTTCGCAAGGGTGGAGGAAAATGCTTTCAGCACCGCATCACCCATGTCGTGCCCGTAGATATCGTTGACGGGCTTGAAGGAATCGAGGTCTATCATGAGCAGGCAGCCCTTCTGCGACTTGCAGAGGGCGCCTATCCGCTCGGCTGAAACGCCCTTGTTGAGCAGTCCCGTAAGGCTGTCTATCGAGGCTTCCTCCGCTATCCTGTTCATGCGCTCCTGACGGCTCAGGATATTGTCTATGCGCCCGAGGAGCACCTCGGGGTAGAAAGGCTTTCTGATGAAGTCCGCCACGCCCATCTCGAAGCCGCGGCTCTCGGTATCTATCTTGTCATCGGCTGTCAGGAAGATAACGGGTATCTCCGCAAGCCCGTTCCCGCTCTCGTAGGCGCGGAGCCGTCCGAGGGTCTCGAAGCCGTCGAGACCGGGCATGACGATATCCAGCAGTATCAGATCGGGAGTATTCTGCTTGACGAATTCGAGCAGAGCGCTCCCCGATTTCAAAGCGCTGACCCGATAATCATTGCGTGAGAGTATCTGCCCTGCGGCTTTAAGATTGGTAAGATCGTCGTCAACGACCGCTATCCATCGTGTCATAGCTTTTCCTCCCTGTCCGGATAATATGTTCCGATACCATTATATCACAATATCGCCGTCAAGTCAATGATAATTTAACTTTATCAAAGAAAAACTGCCCCCGAAAACCATTCGGGGGCAGATGTTATTTGGTCAGACCTTCACGCCCTTGACTCCCCTCTTGCGGGAGCGGGGGTCAAGCGCCCTGAATACCAGCTTCAGCAGAAGCGTTATTATCCACGCCAGTATGAAATATATCACCGCCGTTACAATGAGCGGGAAGAACGCCTCGTAGGTGCGGCTCCGGATAATGTCGGACATCTTCGTGAGGTCCTGTATCGCTATGTAGCCGACTATCGAGGTGTTTTTCAGCAGGGAGATTATCTCGCCGCGGTAAACGGGCAGCTGACGCACCGCCGCCTGCGGGAAGATAAAGCCGAAGAACGCCTGATTCTCCGTGTAGCCGAGGGCGAGCGCGGCTTCGCGCTGTCCGCTGTCAACGCTCTCTATGCCCGAGCGCAGTATCTCCGAAACATATGCCGCGAAGTTCAGCGAAAAGCCTATGACCGCTACCCATACCGCACTGAGCCCCGACTTTCCGAAGATGACGTAGTACAGTATCATCAGAAGCACCACCATAGGCGTGCCTTGAAGGAGCTTGACGTAGATGTTGCATATCTTGTTCGCGAGCACGCTGTCTATGCGCCTGAACATACAGATGAGGAACGCCAGCACCGACCCCGCTATGACCGTCAGCACCGTGATAAGACAGGTAGCGCCTATACCGCTCACGATCAGCTTCCAGCGGCTCTCGCGGACGAAGTTCTTTTTAAAGCTCTCTTTAAGCCCCGCGAAGAAGCCCGCCTTTTCGACCTCGCCGTCCGAGGAGTTTGCGTATACCTCCGCCTTTCGGGCAGCTATGGTCATCTCACCGAAATTGTGGGGAACAGAGAAATTCACGCTCTCCTTGCGCTCCTCGGTGATGACCGCATCGCTCATTCCGATGTCGTAAAGCCCCGTGGTAAGCCCCGGTATTATGCCGCTGAAATCCACTATCTTCACGTCCAGCTTATAACCGTACTTCTTGCAGAACCTGAACGCAAGATCGGGGTCTGTTCCCGCTATCTTTCCTTCGGCTATGTAGCTTATGGGTACCTCAGAGCCCGTGGTCGCAAGCACGACCGTTCCATTCTCCCCCGTCAGCTCATCAACGTCTAAGTTTGCCGAACCCACGTTCGGGTCTCTCCAGAAGGCGTACAGCTCCGCCAAAGTTCCGTCCGCCTTCATTTCAGTGATGAACTCGTCAAACTCCCCACGCAGCTTGTCGCCCCTCTCCGTTTTCGGGAACATGGCTCCCGTGTATAGATAGTCCAGCGGTTCGTCGAGGGTATCTATCTCCTTGTTCTCCTCGGCAATTATACCGGCACTTTCTCTTGAGATCAGGAAGAAGTCTATATGCCCCGATGTCAGCGCCGCTATCAGGTCGCCGTAGGTGGTGTATTCCTTGAAGTCGCAGTCGGGCAGGTTCTTCCTTACCATATCCTCGTGCATGGAACCCGTTATAACGCCTGCGGTCTTGCCGTTGAACGCGGAGCAGGGCAGCTTGTCCGAGCCGCCCTCCGCGCTGTCCGTACTCTCGCCCGCAAGGTCCTCGGCTCTGACCGCCACGACTATGCCGCCCTCGCTCACGGTGTCGGAGAACAGCACTTCCTCCTCGCGCTCGGGAGTGACGTTCATGCCCGTGGTGAACTCATACTTCCCCGAAGCCAGCGCGGGTATCCTCGCCTGAAAGTCCACATCGCCTATCTCGAGAGCATAGCCGTATTCCCTGCAAAAGCGCACCGTGACGTCGATATCGTAGCCTACGTGCTGACCGTCTTTCAGATAAGAATAGGGCTCGTCGGTGGAGGTGGTGACAACGTGCAGCGTGCCGTTCTCGCCCGTAAGCCCCGACATATCCACGAGCTTTTTGCTGTCATCATTGCCGAACCATACGGAATCTATCTCCGCCATAGTGCCGTCGGCGTACTTTGCCGCAAGGAACTCGTTGAACTTATCGCAGAGCGCCTTTTCCTCCGCGTCGTTCTTGCGGAAGGCGAAGGACACCTTGTTGTTTGTCAGGCGTTCCTTGATGAAGTCTATGCGCGGCTCGGCGGCGTGAATGCTTTTGAGCGGCGGCTCATCGCCCAGATAAGCGTCTATACTGCCGTTCAAAAGCGCAGTGTTCATGTTCGGATAGCCGTCATAATAGAGGTATTCGCTGTCGGGGAAATACTTGAAGCTCTCGGCTTCCATATTTGTCCCCGTGAGAATGCCTATCTTCTTGCCGTTGTAGTCCTCGTAGGTGACCTTTTTCGGCGTTTGGGTGACGGCGGCGGTGTTGTCCGTGCTCTGCGTGCTTTGGGCACTATTTTCGCCGCCGCTCCGCATAAGTATCACAACGCCTGCTATAAGGGCAAGTATGACCGCAACTATAGCTATATCGGTTTTGGTAAATTTTCTCAATAACATCCCCTCCATTTATGCATAATACCTGTTTCAACATTATAGCATACTTTCGTAAAGATTTCAAGTGGTTTTAGTATATTTTCACAAAAAAAGCTCCCCGACATATGCTAAAATGAAATCGGACACCAAAAAATAGAAAAAAGTCATAGTAACATGGTATAATTAAAGTGCAAAAGAAACCATACCAAAGAAGCGTCACTATGACTAATACTAACCTTTTCGGAATTAGTATTAAATCAAAAAACACACGTTTTTATGATCTGCCTATCTCTTACAATCCCCGACAGTCTTACCCGATACGAGCGCTCTCCCGATCGTACAGCCGCAGACCGCCGGCGCGGAAAGCTCCGCTTCGGAGGGCATTCGCAGGTCCCAGCGCTCGCGGGTGACGTCCCCGCGCCGCTCCGATGTGAAGCTGCCTATGTCCACCCCGAGCGACAGCAGGGCGTGAAGCAGCTCGGAGCGCTTACTGTCCGTAATGTTGTACTTGTCCACATCGAGGGTCAGCTCCATGCTTCCGCGCTTTATAAGCTCTCCGAGCCGCAGGGCTTCGAGGTGCAGGCGCAGATCGTCTGCGAGGGAGGAACAGTATACGCCGTCGGGGAGCCTGCCGCAGACGTCCCCTAAAGCCGCGCGTTCGGCGGCAGAATAGTCGGTCTTCGGGTGCCTCCCGCCCCTCAGGTCGCGGAACATCAGCTCGCTCCCTGCGGGGTCGCGCGCACGCCTCCCGTAACCCCTCAGCCCCGATATCCGCCCGCAGCTGTCGGGCATGAGGGTCAGCTTTACGGAGATGGTCGGGGCATTCCCGGTGAGCCGCCTGTCCCGTTCGGAAAAGGGCACGCCCTCGATGCCCGCAAGGTGCAGCGCCCCGACAATGACCGCGCAGCTCCCGTAACGCTCCTCGGCTTCGGAGATATACCGCCGCATGAAAGCCTCCCGCAAAAGCGTGTAGTCATCGGCGCGCCGTCCCCGCAGAGCGCTCCCCTTTTCCCGCATGAGGGCTTCCTGCTCTTCAAGGCTCCGCACGCTCATCTCATCGGAGGGGTCGCTGTCATCATCGTATAAGTCCGATCTTTGGGACTTATCATTCAATGCATGATACATCGCAGCCCCGCAGGGAATGTCGCAGAAAACCACGGGAACGCCCCGCTCCCGCGCCCATTCGAGCGCGTTCCACTCGGGAGAAAAGACCGTCAGCGGGAAAGTCAGCGTTCTCATCGGCAGGCTCTCGGTGTAGGCGAGCAGCGACACGGGAAGTCGAAGTCCCGCTCCGTTCAGCGCGGCAAGCTGTACCTCGTGGTCTTTCGGGGCTTCGATGACCACCGCCGACGGCTCCGCGCGGTCAAGGAATTCCCTCACGTAATGCCCGCAAAAGGGCGAGAAATGCCTTATCCCGAAGTATCTGACCACGTCCTCACCTCCGAAAAAAAGCGCCGACCTCACAGCCGACGCTTTGATACGCAATTATCAACTTATCAGCCCACGGGCGCCATGAGTATGCGTCCCGTGCCGCGGTAAACGTTCACGAGCCCCTCACCCGAAGCCGCCGAGCCCACCAGCGTTTTTGTGGTGCGCTCCACCGTGAACTGCAAGCCCGCCGACCATGCGATAGCGTAGCTCCCGTCTATCTTCACGGTGTCGTTTTCGAGGTCAATGGCTATCAGCTCCTCGCGGGGAACGGGGCTTTCGAGCACCGCTATGCCCTGTCCTCTCAGGCAGGTGTTGAACAGACCCTCGCCGCCAAGCATTGCCGAGGAAACGTTCTGACGCGCAACTACCGACATATCAACGCTGTCGGTGCAGGCGAGGAACAGCCCGTCCTCGATGACGAGGTTGTTGTTCCACTGGTCGAGGTCCTCGAGCAGGATAAACTTGTAGGTAGGCTCCAGCACGAGCAGACCCGTGCCCGTATACTTGGGCTTGACGGCAGTTTCGCCGGTGACCTTGCTCGAAAACATCTTCTTCATGAGGTCGCCCGCGCCCTTGATATCCGTCTTGGCTTCGATGTTCCCCGCGAACCACTGCATAGCGCCCACCTGTATCACGACCGAGCTGTTGTTGAGCGAGGCGGCGACCTGACGCTTTCTCACGCCCATTTCGGCGGCGAAATACGCGGTCTCGGCGGAGGAGGGCGACACCGAAGCGTCCCTCATGTACTCGACTACCGAGAAGCAGCCGAGCTGCTGAGTCACCTTATGTACGGGGGTTTCCTGAAAAAAATTAGTTCTTATCATATCCGACATCTCCATATAACAAATATATCATCAAACGTTTGGCGGGCTGTGCCTTCTCAACAAAAAGCCCGCATTATTCCAATGATAATTATACAACACGCCGCCATATATGTCAATAACATTCAAAGCGATTTAACATTTTGTTCACTTTGACTTCTTTCCCGCGTGGCATATCGCCACCATTCCGGGACCCGTGTGGGCACCGATTATGGGGGAGAGGGTGTGGCGGCGTATCTCGCCGCGGGGATTGAATCGGCTCACGAGGTCGGCGAGGTCGTTGGCTTCGTTGCGGGAATCGGCGTCAACTATGTAGATAACGTCGTCGCCGCCGTCGTAATGCTCCTTGAAAAGCTCGAAGATGATGTCACGAGCAGAGCCCGAACCGCGGGCGTTCTTGTAATTGACCAGCTTGCCCTGGTGGTCTACCCTCAGAACGGGCTTGACGTTCAGCACCGTACCGAAAAACGCGGTGACGCCGCTTATCCTGCCGCCCCTTTTGAGGTAGTTCAGGTCCTGAACGTAGAACCAGATATGCACATGACCGCTCATCATACTAAGGTAGTTGTAATTATCTTCAAGAGTGCGCCCCTCTTCGCGGTTCCTTATGGCACGCTCGACGAAAACGCCCATTCCGCCCGTAGCGGAGAGCGAATCCACTACCTTGATATCGCAGTCGGGGAACTCCTTCAGCAGCTTCTTTTTCGCCGAGAGAGCCGCATCGAAGGTGTCGGAAAGCCCGCTGGAAAGGGAGATATAGAGGATAGACTCACCCTTTTTCAGATAGGGCTTGAAGGCGCTTATGAAATTCTCCTCGGCGAGCTGGGTGGTCTTGGTGAAGTCGCCGTGGCGCTGGGCGTAGTAGAAGTCCATATACTCCTCGGGAAGCATATTCCCGCTGAAAATGCGCATATTCTTGTTAAGGCTGTAGCTCATGGGCAGTATCTTTATACCCGCCTGCTTTGCAACATCGGCATCAAGATCGGCTGCCGCGTCCGTAATGATAACATAGCTCATATTTATCCGCTCCTTTTGTTATATAAATAAGGGATCAGTCGAAAGTATATGTTTTATATATAATAAACAAAAATTTTGAAAATCAACTGTCTGTATTTAATGATATTATATCACGTCATATGACGTTTGTCACCTCTGTTTACAATAAGTTTATCATTTATACAAACACTTTTTAATAATAACGTTTTCAAGACCCATCACTTTTGTTATAGACCACAGCGTTTATAGATAAGGATACACCGAACATCATTGTTGAGTGTCAACAAATTGAAAGCCTAAAATCGGTGAAAGTTTGTATGGCTGCACAACGGCAAAGCCCTTGCAAAATCGGGGAATATGTGGTATAATATTAAGGCAATTCGCACGGACGGCTTTCTGCGTGGTTCCCCGAAAGGGGTCGAGCGGATATAACCCGTCCGGAGGATCAAAAGTTTTTTAAAAACCAAAAGGAGGTCACTGCAATGGCAGTAGTATCAATGAAGCAGCTTCTTGAAGCAGGTGTTCACTTCGGACATCAGACAAGAAGATGGAACCCGAAAATGGCTCCGTACATTTTCACCGAGAGAAACGGCATCTACATCATCGACTTACAGAAGACCGTTAAGAAGCTCGAGGAGGCTTACAACTTCGTCCGCGATCTTTCCGCGGAGGGCAAGGAGGTCCTCTTCGTAGGCACCAAGAAGCAGGCGGGCGACTCCATCAGAGAGGAAGCCACCAGAGCCGATGCTCACTGCGTAAACGCAAGATGGCTGGGCGGTATGATGACCAACTTCAAGACTATCCAGACAAGAATCAAGAGACTTGAGCAGCTCCACACTATGGAGGAGGACGGCACTTTCGCACTTCTCCCCAAGAAGGAAGTTGTTAAGCTCAACCTCGAAATAGAAAAGCTCGAAAAG
>CACZJT010000049.1:14197-21871 GCA_902781565.1 uncultured Ruminococcus sp. | reverse complement strand
GCGTTATACGCGGGCGCACACATAGGTGCGCCCCTACACAAATGGAACAACGTAACGTTGTTCGGGTCAAGAGGTCGGGGCAAGCCCCGACCCTACACCGAATCATGCAGGTCTAACGGCGCGAATGGCGGGAGCAAGCCCCCGCCCTACATCAATGGTACGATAAACCTACAAATTATGATTATTTAAAATTGGAGGTAATAGAAATGAAAGACGAAACACTTGCACTGCACGCGGGTTATACCCCCGGCAATACCGAACCCAGGGTGCTGCCTATCGTTCAGAGCATAACCTACACTTACGACACCGCCGAGGAGATGGCTAAGATATTCGACGATCCTACCCGCTCACTCTGCTACTCCCGCTTCGGGAACCCTACCGTGATGGCGGTGGAACAGAAGATAGCCGAGCTGGAGGGCGGCGCGGGAGCTATGTGTACCTCATCGGGACAGGCGGCAACACTGCTCTCGGTCCTGAACATCTGCGGCGCGGGAGATAAGATCATAAGCCTTGCCGATACCTACGGCGGCACTACCAACCTGTTCTCCTTCACCTTCAAACGGCTGGGTATCGAAACTGTATTCATCGACAAGAACGCCTCCGACGAGGAGCTTGACAAACTTTTCGACGAAAGAGTTCGCCTTGTGTTCGGCGAAACTCTTGCGAACCCCGCAATGACCGTCCTCGACATAGAACGCTTTGCGAACCTCGCTCACAGGCATAACGTCCCGCTGATCGTTGACAACACCTTCGCTACCCCCGTTTTCTGCAAGCCCATCGAGTTCGGCGCGGACATCGTGGTACACTCCACCTCGAAGTACATGGACGGTCACGCGGTGCAGGTCGGCGGCGTCATCGTTGACAGCGGTAAGTTCAACTGGGCGAACGGCAAGTACCCCGAGCTTTCCGAACCCGATGAGTCCTACCACGGCATCTCCTACACCGAAACATACGGCAAGCTGGCGTATATAATCCGCGCCCGCATGAACCTTATGCGCGATTTCGGCGTCTATCCCTCGGCACATTCGGCGTTCCTGCTGAACTTAGGACTTGAAACTCTCCCCGTCCGCATGAGACAGTACCACGAGAACGGCATGAAGGTCGCGGAGTACCTGGTCTCCAATCCCGAGGTGGAGTCCATCAAGTTCCCCGCCCTCGAAAGCGACAGCGACCACGAGCTTTACAAGAAGTACCTCAAAGGCACCTGTGCGGTCATTTCTTTCAGCATGAAGGGCGGCAAGGCGCGTGCCATGAGGTTCCTCGATGCGCTGAAACTGGCTTCCAACGAAGTACACGTTGCGGATATACGCACCTGCATACTGCACCCCGCAAGCACAACGCACCGTCAGCTGACCGACGAACAGCTCGAAGCGGCAGGCATAGGGCAGGGTCTTGTAAGACTTTCGGTAGGTCTTGAGAACATAGATGATATAATGGAAGACCTGAAACAGGCATTTGAAGCAAGCAAGTAAAAGAAAGTCCCGAGGCGAAAAAGGCTTCGGGACTTTTTAATTTGCAAAACGTACCCTCGGAAATGCGGAGCGGTTTTCGTGAGACCCCAGACCCGCCGTCAGTCGGGCGAAAGCAACACCATTTTGTGCAGCTTTGTAGAAATGTCCAAAACGAGCAGGCAGATTTGTGCAAACCTACAAAAATGAGCTGTGCCTATTGACATATCGGGGCAAAGGGATTATAATATAGTAAACCGATAGGAATTATAACCAAACGTCGGAAACAAGTTATTATTTAGGAGGAATCCAATATGTCAGGTATCTATAAAAGCGCGTCGGAGATCATCGGAAAGACCCCGCTTCTCGAAGCGACCAACATCGAAAAGAGCGAGGGGCTCGAAGCAAGGCTTCTGCTCAAGCTCGAATACTTCAACCCCGCGGGGAGCGTTAAGGACAGAGTTGCAAAGTCCATGATAGAGGACGCGGAAAAGGCGGGCAAGCTCACCCCCGACAGCGTTATCATCGAGCCGACTTCGGGCAATACGGGAATAGGTCTTGCCTCCATCGCGGCGGCTAAGGGCTACAGAGTTATCCTTACCATGCCCGAGACCATGAGCATCGAGCGCAGGAATATCCTTAAAGCCTACGGCGCGGAGATCGTTCTGACCGAGGGCGCTAAGGGCATGAAGGGCGCTATCGCCAAGGCGGAGGAGCTTGCGAAGGAGATAAAGGGCAGCTTTATCCCCGCTCAGTTCGAGAACCCCGCCAACCCCAAGGCTCACCGCGAGACTACGGGACCCGAGATATGGGAGGACACCGAGGGCGCGGTGGATATATTCATCGCGGGCGTCGGTACGGGCGGTACCGTAACGGGCGTGGGCGAGTATCTCAAATCCAAGAAGCCCTCTGTCAAGATCGTGGCTCTCGAACCCAAGGATTCCCCCGTGCTCTCCGAGGGCAAGGCGGGCAAACACGGTATCCAGGGCATAGGCGCGGGCTTCGTTCCCGATACCCTCAATACCTCTATCTACGATGAGATCGTCACCGTTTCCAATGAGGATTCCTACGCGGCGGGCAGGCTCGTCGCCAAGCAGGAGGGCGTGCTCGTGGGTATCTCCTCGGGTGCGGCTGTACACGCGGCTATAGAGCTTGCAAAGCGCCCCGAGAACAAGGGCAAGACCATAGTTGCCCTTCTTCCCGACAGCGGCGACCGCTACTACTCCACTCCCCTGTTCACTAACTGATACGACATTTCTTTGCCATACCAAAACCATTCCATAGTACAAACAAAGCCTGCTCCCCGTCAAGCTCACAGCTTTACGGGGAGCGGTCTTTTTGCACGAAAATCATGGCGAAATTTTTTTGAAATATTTGCGATAATCTATTGCAAAGCGGGTGAAAATGTGTTATAATAATATTTAAGGTCAATTAACGAATATGATACATTTGTTAATACTTTTACCATATTTAAAGGAGGAAATGATATGAGTTACTTTTCAAGGATAGCGGCGCTTACGGTCAGCGCGGGAATGGTACTCTCTGCCCTGCCTGTGAGCGCGTTTGCGGAGGAAGCCGATAATCAGAAGATCTACGGCTACAAGAACACCTTCAATTACTTTTCAAGCGGTGAAAAGACCGCCGATTACGTCTACAGCAATGAGTTTTTCAAGGACTCGGGCAAGATCTCAAACGAGCATCTGCGGACTATGTCCCTGGCACTTTCGCTTGCGCTTTACGGCACCGATACCGAAAACGCCTCCGAGCTTTTCAGGAACATAGGCTTTTCTGTCGATGACCTTAAACTCGAGGAAGCAGACGTGACCTCGGAGGACACCATCGGCACAGCCATCTCCCATAAGGACATCACTTTCTTGGACGAAACCGAGACTAAGGTGGTAGCAGTCGCCATAAGAGGAAACCATTATTTTGACGAGTGGAAGAACAATTTCGACTGCGGCACCGAGGGCGACATAAAGGGCATAGCCGAAGCCGCCGCCAAGGTCGTTGACAGGATCAAGGGAGGCGCAGTCGCCGATCTGGTCGGGAAATATATAAACGAGCACCCCGATGAATTCGGCATCTCCGCCGACGATCTGTATGACTACACCTTCGAGGCTCTCCGCGCCAGCAGCACCGACACGGATTATGAGAATATCCACAACGTCATCAACCCCAACGATGTAGTGCCTATCGTATATCCCGAGGAGTGGGGCATATACAATGCGGGCGTTGACGAATACATCGTATGCGACGATGTTATGGTCCAGCCCATGGATCTGGCTATCGAGAGCTTCAAAGTCCTCCCCATCGAGATATACGATGATGAAGGCGAATTCGTAAAGTACGCAGACCCCATACCCGCCAAGGAATTCAATGCACAGTTCGTACAGTTCCTTACCGAGACCCTGACGAGAGAGAATTTCGCCGTATGCGGAGAGCATATCGGCAACATCGTTGTCACTTTTGTAAAAGCCGATGGCGAGAAGACCAAAGCTATCCTTGAATATTTCAAGACCGCAGTCACCAAGGATCTCGATGTAACGACACTGCTGCCTATGCTGCTGCCTCTGCTCACAGCCACCCCCGGCTCCGCAGAGTATGACACCGCTATCAACAACCTTGCGATGTATCTGGGCGCGAAGCTCGACGCCGCCGATCACAGCGCAGCCCTCACCGATGAGGAATACGCACAGGTACAGGCTGCACTTCCCGAGCTTCTGAAAATGGCTGTTCCGCTGATCCTGAACGACGCCGGCAGTCACGACCTGACCATGCTCGCCACCTTCATCGGGAACATAAAGAACATCATAGTGAACCACGTTCCCGAAACGCAGGTAACGCTGCTTCAGGCGGCAGACAGCTACTACGCCCCCGACGCGACCATGATGAAGCGCGAGATGGATTATTTCACAGATCAGCTCGACCCCTATGAATACACCGACGATCAGCTCAAGGAGTTTGGGTTCAACGATATCGACCTCGACTACCTGAACAGGGGCTACAATGTAGATATCACCTTCGGCCCAAATCAGGAATACGAGGATGCCTTTAACGCGATCTACAGCGATCCTTACGATTTCTACACCTATTATTACCATGATGTACCCGAGGAAGAAGATATCCATTATCTCCCGATGGGCGTTGTAAGTGTTACGGGAAAAAAGACAAGAGGCTTTGATCCCGATGAACACGTAGAACTGGAAAATAAACCTGTCGGCTATATATACGGTCTTGCCAACTTTGACTTTTTAGATGATCCCACTTATGTACTGGATCACGGTAAATTCAAAGCGATCTATCTCGACAAAGAAGCAAAAAACCCCGTTACCGTTGATGTTGAGGTTTCTTTATACGGAAAAGACAACAGCAGGATAGCCCTTGATCTGGTCTGCCCGGGCGATGGTCTGTTGGCATTCACATACGAGATAACTGACGAAGAGCTTGCCGCCGGTTCGTCCAAATACAACTCATCTTCCGAAACGGATACTTCTTCCGAGCCCGATTCCTCGTCGGAACCCGACTCTTCTTCGGAACCCGACTCCTCTTCCGAGCCCGACTCCTCTTCCGAGCCCGACTCTTCTTCCGAGCCCGACTCTTCGTCCGAGCCCGAGCCTGCTCCCATACCCTCGCCCGCTCCCATACCCTCGCCCGCACCCATAGAGGTAAGCGCGGTATACGGCGGACGTTCCTCCAGAGGATTTTCAAACTATTATCAGTGGTCTAAGAACTTGAACGGCGGCGCTCCCGCACCGACCACCGACTCCTCCTCGGCAGCACCCGCACAGGTATCTGCGGCGACCACGACCGCAGCAGCATCGGGCACAGCGGCTTCCGATACCACGAACCCCTCAACAGGTGCCGCAGGCGCAGCGATAGCAATTATGACCCTCGCGGCAGCGGTAGTTGTTGTTAGCAAAAAGAGGAAATAATAATTTATGGGGCTAAAAGACAACCATAAATTATGCTTTACCTTGAGCCCCCTCACAGTCAGCCGACTGCGAGGGGCTTTTTTCGTCAGCTTGGTTATAATACACAAATGATGTCGGGTAAAAGCGCACAATTTGTAGCGGCGGATTTATTGCATTCCGACGAAAAATATGGTATAATATTATGTTGGAAAAGTACGATATTTCGGATAAAACAGAAAGGGAGCGCGTTAAGTATGATAAGAGAAGATCTGAGAAACGTTGCGATAATCGCACACGTCGATCACGGTAAGACTACGCTTGTGGACGAGATGCTCAAGCAGTCGGGAACATTCAGAGATAACCAGGAGGTAGAGGAGCGCGTAATGGACTCGGGCGATATCGAGCGCGAACGCGGTATCACTATCCTCGCAAAAAATACCTCTATCAAGTACAAGGACGTTAAGATAAACATAATCGACACCCCCGGACACGCCGACTTCGGCGGCGAGGTCGAGCGCGTGCTTAAAATGGTAAACGGCGTTATCCTCCTCGTTGACGCGGCGGAGGGTCCCATGCCTCAGACCCGCTTCGTGCTGCAAAAGGCTCTCGAACTGGGTCACAAGATCATCGTTGTCGTGAACAAGATAGACCGCCCCGACGCACGCCTCGGCGAGGTCGGCGACGAAGTCCTCGAACTGCTCATGGACCTGGACGCTTCCGATGAACAGCTCGACAGCCCGATACTCTACTGCTCGGGTCGCGACGGCACCGCTTCAATGGACCCGAACGTCCCCGGCGAGGATCTTATCCCGCTCCTTGACGAGATACTCAGCTATATCCCCGCCCCCGAGGTCGAGGACGATGGTCCCATGCAGTACCTTGTGTCCTCCATCGACTATAACGACTACGTAGGACGTATCGCTATCGGACGCATTGAGCGCGGCGAGATCAGGGTAAATCAGGAAGTCACCGTCGGTGACTTCCACAACACCAAAAAGGAATACCGCGGAAAGATCGTCACCGTTTATCAGATCGAGGGTCTTAACCGCGTCCCCTGCGACACCGCAAAGGCGGGCGACATCGTATGTATCAGCGGACTTGAAAACATCACCATAGGCGACACCATTTGCGAGTTCGGTCACTTCGAGGCTCTGCCTTTCGTTAAGATAAGCGAGCCGACGGTCGAGATGACCTTCTCGGTAAACGATTCGCCCTTTGCAGGCAGAGAGGGCAAGTTCGTGACTTCACGTCAGCTCCGCGACAGGCTGTTCAAGGAGCTGTTAAAAGACGTTTCCCTGCGCGTGAACGAAACGGATTCCACCGACTCATTCCGCGTAGCGGGACGCGGCGAGATGCACCTTTCAATTCTCATCGAGAATATGCGCCGCGAGGGCTACGAGCTTGCTGTTTCGACCCCGCGCGTGCTTTACAAGGAAGTAGACGGCGTGCTGTGTGAGCCGATAGAGCGGCTCGTCATAGACGTTCCCGAGAACTGTGTGGGTTCTGTCATGGAGAAACTCGGCGCACGCAAGGGCGAGCTCCAGCAGATGACGCCTATCGGGAGCCGCATGAGGATAGAGTTCCTTATCCCCTCCCGCGGGCTTTTCGGCTACAGGAGTGAGTTCCTGACCGACACGAAGGGCGAGGGCATAATGTCGAGCGTATTCCACAGCTATCAGCCCCATAAAGGCGACATCGCGCGGAGGAGCATGGGTTCGCTCATCGCCTTTGAGACAGGCGAAGCCGTGACCTACGGACTGTACAACGCGCAGGAGCGCGGCGAGCTGTTCATCGGCGCGGGCGTTCCCGTATACGAGGGCATGGTAGTAGGCGCGAGCCCGAAGTCGGACGATCTGGTAGTAAATGTCTGCAAGAAGAAGCACCTGACGAACACGAGAGCGAGCGGTTCGGACGATGCGTTAAGGCTGATACCGCCGCGCATACTGAGCTTAGAGGATTGTCTGGAGTTCTTAGCGGACGATGAGCTTCTTGAAGTAACTCCGAAGAGTATGCGAATAAGAAAGCGCACGCTGTCCAATTCGCTGAGAATGAAAGAAAGAGCGAAGATGTAAGCAAAGCATACAGTAACAAGGCGGAGCGGGATAATTCGGAATTCGGAATTGAAGGTGCGACTGCGCCGCGTTTATGCGGACGCGGTACGCCAAGCGAAACGCGCTCCGCCGAAGCCGCAGGACGTCAGAACAAGCATAGAAAGAGTAAAATGACCGCAGGCACAAAGTACGGAAAGCGCACCAAGCAGCACAGCAAGCGGGTCCAGCCGCGCGAGGCTGGCGAGGATTCCTAAGGGCGAGGAG
>CACZJT010000049.1:0-14147 GCA_902781565.1 uncultured Ruminococcus sp. | reverse complement strand
GCGCGAAGCGCGTGGGGGCAGAGCCCCCGTTGCGCCGCAGGCGCAAGAAACACACGAACTGTCAAGACAAAGCGTGAAAAAGAACCGCGCACGAACCGTTCGTTTAAATCGGCGATATCAAGAAAAGCCGATAAGTAAGAGCAGAATCGAACCGACCCGCACAAAGTAACGTGAACAGACGTATCGCCGATTTAATTGCGCGGAAGAGTGTCTGAACGAAGTTCAGACGAGCGATTTTCGTGCAACCCCCAGACCCGCCGCAAGGCGGGCAAAGGAGCACCGCCCATGAGGTCGGGGCAAGCCCAGTACGAACATAGTTCGTACCCCCTACACCGAATAATGCGGGACGAATGGCGGGAGCTGCACCAACGCAGCCCAGCCGCCCCGCCCTACATCGGTTTGTGCAGTGCGGTCAGCCTTACAAATTATGATTCAGAACCTATATAAAGGAGGGTACCATGAGATTCAATGTTGAACTGAAACGTGTCGTTGACGATTCCTACGACATCGAGATAGGTCACGAGCTTTCCGATAAGTGCGTGACGGACATCGCCGAGGGTCTTTTCGGCAGGGTGAAACGTATCGCGGTCGTTACCGATTCAAACGTGCTGCCGCTCTACGCCGAGCCTATAGCCGAAAGGCTCCGCGCCGCAGGCTTCGACACCCGAGTATTCACTATCCCTGCGGGCGAAGAGAGCAAGACCCGCGAGATGAAGGAGTTCGTCGAGGACTCAATGCTCTCCGCAGGCTTCCGCCGCGACTGCGCGGTGCTTGCGGTCGGGGGCGGAGTAGTCACCGACCTTGCGGGCTTTACGGCGGGGACATTCGGACGCGGAGTGCCCTTTGCGAATTTCGCGACGACCCTCCTTGCGGCGGCTGACGCTTCCGTAGGCGGCAAGACCGCCGTGGATACTCCACTCGCCACAAACCTGATCGGCATTTTCAATCAGCCGAAAAAGGTCTGGATAGATATTGACACATGGAAAACTCTCCCCCGCCGCGAACTTGCAAGCGGGCTCTCCGAGACCATAAAACACGGCTGTCTCGGGGATAAGGAGCTTTTTGAATACCTCGAAAAGAACGTTGAGCGGGTGTTCACCTGCGATACCGAGGTATGCGAATTCATCGCCGAGCATAACTGCCGCGTTAAATACGACGTGGTCATGAAGGACGAGCGCGAAGCGGGTCTGCGGGAGGTGCTGAACCTCGGGCATACCGTGGGACGCGCAATAGAAACTCTGAGCGGCTACAGGCTGCTCCACGGGGAAGCTGTAGGCATAGGTATGGCAGCGCAGGCGCGGCTCGGGAATAAGCTTGGATTCATCTCGGAGGAGAATATGCGCCGCGTTATCGCACTCTACGAACGCGCAGAGCTGCCCGTTACCATTCCCGGATACATCGACCGCAAGGAGCTGGTGAGAAAGCTCTACACCGACAAGAAAGTCCGCAACGGCAAGCTCCGCTTCGTTTTCGAGCGTGAGATAGGCGATGTGGTATGCTTCGGCGGCGATAAGTACGGCATGGAGATAGCCGAGGAACAGATCGCCGCGATCCTCGAAGAAATGTGAGCCTATGAACATCAGGTACCGCGACATAGTAAAGGCGGTCAGGCACAGCAGAAAGATAATACTTATCGTCGGAACAGTGATAGGTGCGATAGTCTGCACACTTGTTTCCGTCGAATTGGCAGACAGCCGATACGGTGTTCCGCTTGCACTTGCCGCATTCATCACGGTATTTATCGGACTGCTGATAAACTTCCTCGCGGTGGGTAAGCGCCTTGAAAAAATGTGGGCGAACGTCGGCTCTCCCGATACGGACGAGATCGAGAAAATGCTTGGAAGTGCCGTTTGTTTGGAGAGCGGTAACATAATGCTGCTCCTTACCGATGAAACAGTGCTGAACTTCGAGACTATCCGCGCCTACAGGCTCACCGACATCACAGAGCTTTACAAGACCGCAAGCACCGACGAAGGCTCGGTGATAAGCTATGATATAGCCGTAAAATGCGGCGGATACCCCTTCAAGGGCGACACGCTCTCATTCGTAAAGGCAGAGGAGCGCGACGCCGCATTTGACATGATACTGCAAGCCTATCGGACGGCGGGCGGTACGGAAAAGATAACTGAACACTGACATACGACCGCATACGGGAGATATACTATGGATATAACGATAACCCCCTTGAAGCTGCGCGGAGCTGTCCGCGTGCCGCCCTCGAAAAGCGCGGCTCACAGACTTATCATAGCGGCGGCTCTCGCAAAGGGCACGTCCGTACTCACCGACGTTTACTACTCTAAGGACATCACCGCGACTATCGGCTGCATGAGGGCTCTCGGGGCAGAGATAAACTGCGAGGGCAGCACCGTCACCGTGACGGGTATCACAGCGCCCCCCGAAAAGGCAGTCCTCGACTGCTGCGAGAGCGGCTCTACCCTGCGCTTTCTGATACCCGTTGCCTGCGCCCTCGGGGTCGAGACCACATTCATCGGGCAGGGCAGGCTCCCCGAACGCCCCATAACCCCCTATTTAGACGAGCTTCCGAAACACGGCATAGAGTTCGACTACAGCGGCACCATGCCCTTTACCGTCCGCGGAAAGCTGACGGGAGGCGAATTTAAGATCGCGGGGGATATATCCTCACAGTTCATCACGGGACTTCTTTTAGCGCTCCCGCTGACGGGGGGCGGCAGGATAGCCCTGACCTCGCACCTCGAATCCAAACCCTACGTGGACATGACCCGCGACGTCCTTGCACGCTTCGGCTGTGAGGTCACGGAGGACGGGGACGGCTTCTCGGTGAGCGGCACTGCTCTCACGCCCCATAACGGCGCGGTCGAGGGCGATTATTCGCAGGCGGCGTTCTTTTACGTTGCGAACGTCCTCGGCTCGGATATTGAGATCACGGGGCTAAATGTAAATTCTTTTCAGGGCGACAAAAAAATCGTTGAAATTTGCAGTAAGATGGTGTATAATAATAATAGCCGACCCGCGCCCTTCGACCTCGACTGTTCGGATATACCCGACCTCGTGCCGATACTCGCGGTGCTGGGGACTTTCTGCGGCGGCAGGTCATACATCAGGAACGCCGCGCGGCTGAGGATAAAGGAGTGCGACAGGCTCTCGGCTATGGCTCGGAGCTTAAATGCCCTCGGCGGCAGGGTAACGGAGCTTTCCGACGGGCTCATCATCGACGGCGTGGAAACACTTCACGGCGGGACCGTGCCCGACTTCAACGATCACCGCATACCTATGGCTATGGCTATCGCCGCGACTATGGCTGATGCCCCCGTGAAGATACTCGGGGCACAGTGCGTGTCGAAGTCCTACCCCGACTTTTTCGAGGTGTACGAAGCCCTCGGCGGTAAGCTCACAAGGGAATGAAGCATATGGAATACGCAAAGAAAATGCGCTCCCTCATAGGGGAGGGCGAGCTGATACTCGGCGCGGCGGTGAGCCTTATCGGGGACGGCGGCAAAGTGCTTCTCGTGAAGCGCTGCGACTGCGGCAAATGGGGCATTCCCGGCGGGCTCATGGAGTACGGCGAGACTTTGGAACAGACTGCCCTGCGGGAAGCCCGCGAGGAAACGGGGCTCGAAGTCAAAGCCGAAGCGCTCCTCGGGATATACTCGGGGTATTTTTCGAGGTGGAGCAAGACCCAGCCCATAACCGCGGCTTTCATCGCCCGCAGGACGGACGGAGAGCTTTTCTGCGACCACATCGAAACAGACGAGCTGGGCTGGTTCGGCGCTGACGACCTGCCCGAGATATACAGCGAACAGCATAAGCAGATGCTTGCGGACTATTTCTCGGGGGAGAGAGGGTTCTACAGATAGCGCGGAACGCTTTTGTCTGTGCCAAAATAACGGGAACACATCGGACGGCTTTCCGTCCTTTATATAACGACCTATCGGATCTCCGATAATCGAAAGGGGAATTTCAATGTCATCAACATGGAGCAACAATATTTCATTCTCGGTATTCGGCGAGAGCCACGGACCCGCTATAGGTGTCGTTATAGATAACGTCCCCCCCGGGGAAAGCATTGATATGGATAAGCTCGTAGCGTTCATGTCCCGCCGCGCTCCGAAAAAGGACGCTACCTCCACACAGCGCCGCGAAAAGGATATGCCGCAGATAATGTCGGGCTTCCTAAACGGCAAGACCACGGGAACGCCCCTCTGCGCCTTTATTCAGAACACCGATCAGCACTCCGCCGATTACACCAAGTCCAAGCTCGATGCCCTCGTGCGCCCCGGACACGCCGATTATACGGGTGCGCTCCGCTACAGGGGCTTCAATGACGTGCGCGGCGGCGGTCACTTCTCGGGACGGCTCACCGCTCCCCTCTGCTTCGTGGGTGCGATAGCGGGTCAGATACTCGAAAAGCGCGGTATCTACGTGGGCGCTCACATCGCCGAGATACATAAGATCAAGGACGACAGCTTCGATACCATAACCACCTCCCGCGAGGATATACTCGCCCTGCGGGAAAAGGCTTTCCCCGTCCTGAACGATGAGAAGGGCAAGCGCATGAAGCGCGATATAGAGAAGGCGCGCAACTGTCTTGACAGCGTGGGCGGCGTGGTAGAGTGCATTGCCATAAACGTCCCCGCGGGCATAGGCTCGCCTATCTTCGACGGGCTCGAAAACTCCATAGCACAGCTCATCTTCGGCATTCCCGCCGTCAAGGGTCTTGAATTCGGCGCGGGCTTCAATGCCGCAAAGCTGCTCGGAAGCGAGAACAACGATGAGTTCTACGTGGACGATAAGGGTCATGTGGTGACGCACTCGAACTTCGCGGGCGGCATTTTAGGCGGCATATCGAACGGTATGCCCATAACCCTCCGCGTTGCATTCAAGCCCACGCCCTCCATAGCCCGTCCTCAGCACACCGTTGACATCAAGAACCTCAGCAATGAGACTATAGAGATCAAGGGCAGGCACGACCCCTGCGTTGTTCCGAGAGCCGTTCCCTGCGTGGAAGCCGCGGTGAATATCGCGATACTGAACCATATGCTCGACTACCCGAATTTCTGATACGATCACAGAGGTGACAGCTATGTTCCGCTACCCCAACATCAAGCCCGAGGTATTCAATCCCCGCGAGGTCTATGAGGTAAAGCTGCTTATGGCGTACTTCCTGCGGCAGATCGACCGCGCCTGTACCTACGCACAGCTTTTGGAGATATTCACGGGAGAGGGTATCGTCGATTACTTCCTGTTCATCGAAGCGCTGAAAGAAATGCTCGACACGGGCGTTATCGTAAAGCGCAGCGAGGACGGGATCGACCTCTACGAGCTGAGCGAAAAGGGACGTGACGGCGCCGAGAGCTTCAAGAAGCTGGTGCCTAAGAGCGTCCGCGACAGAGTGCTGGCTTCGGGACTGAGGCTCTTCGCGCGGCTCAAAGCCGAACAGAGCATACAGACCGATATCAAAGAACACGAGAACGGCTGTATCGTTTCCTGCACCGTCAGCGACAGCGGCATCACACTCATGGAGCTTTCACTCTTTGCCCCCGACCGCGAGCAGGCAGAGCATATCGCCCGAAAGATGCGGGCGAACCCCGCCGAGCTTTACGGCAGGATACTCGATTACGTGGTCTGCACCGAGGAAGCGCCCTCCGCACCTTTCGAGGAGGACAGCCCCGCGGAAATATGAATATAATGTAAAAGTCTGTCAGGGGTCTTTTCAAACGGGGAAAAAAGTGCTATAATTAAATAGACAAATATCCGCGCATACCGCGCTTTTTAGAATGGAGGAGCATTCATCATGAAACTGCTTGTAATAGTTGACTATCAGAACGATCTGGTAAACGGAGCCCTCGGCTTCGAGGCTGCTGCCGCTCTCGACCGCAAGATCGCCCACAAGATCCGCGATTACCGCAAGGAGGAGGGCGAGGTCGTATATACTATGGAAACTCATCAGAAGGACTACCTCACCACCCTCATGGGAACCAAGCTCCCCATCGAGCATTGCATTGAGGACACCCAGGGTCACAGGCTCTACGGCTTCACCGCCAAGGAGCGCACCGATAAGGATAAGGTATTCTACAAGGACACTTTCGGCTCCCTCGAACTTGCCGACCACATCAAGTTCCGCGATTATGAGAGCGTTGAGCTGGTAGGCGTCATGACCAACACCAACGTGCTTTCCACGGCTGTCATGGTCAAGACCGCCCTCCCCGAGACCGAGGTCATCGTGGACACCGATTACGTTGCCGCCCCCGATGAGGAGCTTCAGGCAAAGGCTCTGGACGTTCTCGAGAGCTTGCAGGTAACGATAGTTCGCCACGAAGCTGAATAACGACACAAAATATCCGATAAAAAAGCGGTAATTGCTGACAATTACCGCTTCTGATTTTTCGGAGGGACCCTTGCGAACATACATTCGCAAGAACGGGCATAATTAAAACCCACAAATTTTTTACGGTCGGCGAACCATTCATGGGCTTTAATTATCTATAGAATTATGAAAAGGGATTTGGGATAGTTCTTTGTTTGGTGGGGAGTTTTCGTATCTCCCTTTGTTGAATTAAGTATACCACCCTTACATGAACCGAATATGAACCGAAACGTCACAAACGAAAAAATAGTACACAATGTTTTTTCAACAATGCTGTGCATACTACACAAAATTCAAACGTTTAAGCTGACGATCGACAAATATTCTTCGGAGGAATATGAATTGAAAAAGGAATTCACACAGGGAATGAGGCACGGTATACCCATAATGCTGGGATACCTTTCGGTGTCCTTCGGCTTCGGGATAAAGGCAGTCAGGGCGGGGCTGAACACATGGGAAGCCTCCCTGACCTCGCTTACGAACCTGACCTCGGCGGGACAAGCCGCGGGCGTTGAGATAATCGCCGCGGGCGGAACGCTGCTCGAAATGGCGCTGGTACAGCTCATAATCAACATACGCTACTCGCTGATGGCGCTGACCCTCTCCCAGAAGCTGGACAGGAGCTTCACCCTGCCGCACAGAATGCTCGCCGCCTACGGCATCACCGACGAGATATTCGCCCTCTGCGCCGCGAGAGTGAAGCCCCTGACCCCCGCGTATATGTACGGCATGACCCTCTCGGCGACTTTCGGCTGGGTGCTGGGGACGGCTCTCGGTGCGGCGGCGGGACAGCTCCTTCCCGCTTCCCTCTCGAACGCTATGGGGATACTGCTCTACGGAATGTTCCTCGCCATTATAATCCCCCCCGCCCGCAAGGAGCGCAGTGTGCTTTTCGCCGTCATAATCGCCGCTCTTATGAGCCTTATCTGCAAGTACCTGCTGACCTTCATTTCGGAGGGATTCGCGGTGATAATCTGCTCGGTACTCGGCGCGGCGCTGACGGCGGCTATCTTCCCCCTGCCCGATGACGCACCCGCAAAGGAGGCTCGGTAATGAACCCCACGACCCTTATCTACATAGCGGTGATGGCAGGCGTCACCTACCTCATAAGAATGCTCCCCTTCGCATTTTTCACCAAGAAGATAGAGAACCGCTATGTCCGCAGTTTTCTCCACTATATCCCCTACGCGGTGCTGTCTGCAATGACGATACCCGCCATATTCTACAGCACCGACAGCCCCGTTACCGCGGCGGTGGGAACGGCAGTCGCCGTGGTCATGGCATACTTCGACCTGCCCCTCATAGCCGTAGCCCTCGCAGCTTCCGCAGCGGCGTTCATTGCGGGACTGTTTATCTGACAGCACAAAAAGCCCCCGATCGCTCGGGGGCTCTTTTTATTTCTTTTTGATCTTGCTGCTTTTCGGGGCGTCCTTTTGGTTCCTGATAACGCTTGTGAACCTGTTCATGCCGTTCTCGTAGCTGTGCTCGACGCTCGATGTCGCCTTCTTGACGATCATCGCCGAAAGCTCGTCGCCCTGCGTGAGCGGGTCGAAGCTCTCCCCTCCGTAGGCGGCGTTCAGCTTCACGCTGTCGTCCGCTTCGGAAAGCTCTATCATCACATTGACAGGGAACACGTTCCCGCGCATGGCGATGCCCTGAACGATGACTTCCTCGAATACCAGCGTGAGGTCGCGGCGCATTTTGTCGGGCACCGTGTTGTCGCGGCAGAACTGCTCGATCTGCGACGAATCCGCGATGAAGTCGAAGTCCGCGCTTTCGATAGCGAGCTCCAGCTGTTTCAGGCGCTTGATGAATACGCGGGTCTTTTCACGCTTGGGGGACTCGAATATCTCCTCGGGAGTGCCCTCCTCGTAGATACCGCCCTCGTCCATGTAGAACACGCGGGTCGAAACGTCGCGGGCAAACTTCATCTCGTGGGTGACGATCATCATCGTCATGCCCTCCTTGACAAGCCCGCGTATTACCTGCAATACCTCGCCGACCATTGTGGGGTCGAGCGCCGAGGTCGGCTCGTCGAAGAGTATGACCTCGGGCTTCATGGCGATAGCCCTCGCTATGGCGACACGCTGCTTCTGACCGCCCGAAAGTTCATCGGGGAAGTTCAGCGCCTTCTCTGCAAGACCTACGCGCTTTAACAGCGCCATGCCCTCCTCATAAGCCTCCTGCCGCGTTTTGCCCAGCAGCTTCACGGGGGCGGACATGATGTTCTCTATGATGTTCAGATTTGCGAACAGGTTGAAGGACTGGAACACCATGCCCATCTTCTGCCTGATCTTCTCCATTTTGCACTTGGGGTCGGTTATCACCTCGCCGTCGAAAGTGACGGTGCCCGAGGTGGGCTGCTCCAGCTGGTTCAGGCAGCGCAGCAGCGTCGATTTGCCCGTACCCGAGGGACCTATTATCGAGATAACGTCCCCCTTGTTGATCTCAACGCTCACGTCCTTGAGCGGCGTTACGTTCGGATATTCCTTGCGAAGATGTTCTATCTTTATCATGCTCATATCGTTTTAACCCCCTTGACTCCTCTTTTCTTCATTCTCGGGTCGAGCCTTTTCAGCACGAGCTTCAGAACAAGCGCTATGATCCACGCGAGAATGAAGTAGATCACCGCCGTAACGATCAGCGGGAAGAACGCTTCATAGGTACGGCTTCGGATTATATCCGACATCTTGGTAAGATCCTGAATGGCGATGTAGCCGACTATCGAGGTGTTTTTCAGAAGCGAGATTATCTCGCCGCGGTATACGGGTATCTGCCTTACCGCCGCCTGCGGGAATATGAACTTGAAGAACGCCTGGTTCTCCGAGTAGCCCAGCGCCAGCGCCGCTTCGCGCTGACCGCCGTCAATGCTCTCGATGCCCGAACGCAGTATCTCCGAAACGTAAGCCGCAAAGTTCAGCGAGAATCCGATGACTGCCACCCAAATGGAAGCAAGCCCCGATTTGCCGAATACTACATAGTAGAGTATCATGAGCAGTACGACCATAGGCGTGCCTTGCAGCAGCTTTACGTAAAGATTGCAAATCTTGTTCGCAAGGAAGCTGTCAGCACGTCTGAACAGGCAGATTAGGAACGCCAGCACAGAGCCCACCAGCACCGAAAGTGCGGTGATGATACAGGTCGTGCCGATACCTTCAAGTATCAGCTTGTATCTGTCCTCACGGATAAAGTTCTTGTTGAAGCTCTCCTTGATGGAGGCAAAGAACGAGGTAGTTTCGGCGGCGGCTTCACCGCTGTCAGCGGGATCACCTGCCGCAAGGTCGGCAGCTCTTACCATGAGAACAACTCCGCCGTTATAAATGACATCGGTATAATCAACGCTCTTGGCTCTTTCCTCGGTATAGGAGATCGAGCCTGCAAATACATCGTATTTTCCCGAAGTCATACCCGCAAGTCCCGAAGCAATAGTCGTTTCCTCGGCTTTTAGAGTGTAGCCGTACTTCCGCGCGAACCTTGTCATCAGATCGACGGCGTAGCCCACGCGCTTGTTATTGGCGGTATAGGAGAATGGCGGGTGACCCGACTGGTAAACTACCGAGATCTCTCCGTTCTCGCCCGTAAGCCCCGATTCGTCAACTACCTGTACAGATTCATCGGTGCCGAGCCAGATGTCCTTCATTTTGTCCATCTCACCGCTCGACCACATCTCGGCTATGAACTCATTGAGTTCGCCTTGCAGCTTTTTACCGCGTTCACTGTCCTTCGGTACGATGAAATGATAATCGTCATCTACTACGTTCTTTTTGATGTAGTCGATGTCGTTCATCTCGGTGTGTTCCATCTTTGCAACAGGCTCGTCGGTGAGGAATCCGTCTATCTTATCAGCACGGAGCGCGGCGATAAGATCGCTGTCCGTGTCGTAATAGAAATATTCGCTGTCGGGGAATTTATCAAAGGTGATAGGCTCAAAGCTGGAGCCTGTCTTGATACCCATGCGCTTTCCGTTATAGGAAGTAAAGTCAATATCAGCCGCCTCGGGAGCGACCGGACCGCCGAGGTCGGCAGTTCTCGCCATGAGAACAACTCCGCCGTTATAATACACATCGGAGAAGTTTATGCTCTGTGCTCTCTCCTCGGTATACGAAAGAGCACTTGCGAACATATCGTACTTACCCGAAGCAAGTCCTGCAAGCCCCGATACATAAGTCGTCATCTCGTACTTAACGGAGTAGCCGTACTCGCGTGCGAACATGGTTATCATCTCGATAACATAGCCCGTGACCTTATTATCCGCAACATAATCAAACGGAACATTATCGGGGGGCGTAGCTACTACTAACTCGCCATTCTCTCCCGTAAGCCCCGAATCATCGAGTACCTTTACGGAATCGTCCTTGCTGAACCATTTCTCTTTCATCTCGGCAAAAGTGCCGTTAGCTTTGTTCTCCGCGATAAAGTCATTCAGCTGGCTCCTTATCTTATCGGAGCGCTCACTGTTCTTCGGGAAACCGATGTGATAATCGTCATCGACGATATTCTCCCTGATAAAGTCAAGATTTTCCTTTTCCACATGGATCATTTCGGCAAGTGGTCTGTCGGTAAGATAAGCGTCGATCTTATTATTTTCAAGGGCTGTCAGCAGATCGTTGTCCGTATCATAATAGAAATATTCGCTGTCGGGGAATTTATCAAAGGTGATAGGCTCAAGGCTCGAACCCGTCTTGATACCCAGACGCTTTCCATTGAACTCGGTGTAATCGGGCTGTGAGGGAGCTGTTTCCGCCGCAGCCGCTGCGGGAGCGGAAGCCGCATCGCCCGAACCGATATCGGCAGTCCTCGCTATGAGCACCATTCCGCTGCTGTAGACCGTGTCGGAGAAATCCATGCTCTCCCTGCGCTCCTCGGTAACGGAAAGGCTCCCGATAAATACATCATATACGCCCGAAGCTATACCTGCTGTAGCGCCCGATACCGTGTTCTGCTCGAGCTTCAGGTCATACCCGTTCTCACTCGCATAAAGCTGCATAAGCTCGACCGCACAGCCCACATACTCATTATTTGAGATGTAAGCAAAGGGCGCATTATCGGCAAGCCCTACGGCGCGGATAGTACCGTTCTCGCCGCTAAACTTCACATCATCGAGCTTCTTAGCCGCTTCATCGCTCCCGAACCACTTTTCTTTCATAGCGTCCATAGTGCCGTCGGCGCTGACTTTGGCTAAAAATTCATTGAAGCTGCTAAGGAACTTAGCGCTCGACTCCTTATTAAAGCCGAAAGCGTAATTATCCTCCACGAGCGGCTTTTCGAGATACGATACATCGTTCATCTCGGCGTGTATCATTTTTGCGGTAGGTTCATCGTTCACAAAGCCGTCGATCTTTTTGTTTTTCAGTGCCTCAACAAGATCGCTGGTAGTATCAAAATAAAGGTACTCGCTGTCGGGGAATTTTTCAAGGGTCACAGGCTCACAGCTCGAACCCGTCAGAATGCCTATAGTCTTCCCGTTGAACTCGCTGTAATCGCGCTGTGAGGGAGCTGCTTCGGTCGCAGCCGCCGCAGGCGCGGAAGACTTCATGTCGGAAGCTCTCACCGCTATGACAGCGCCGCCCTCGTAATCCGATTCGGTGAAGTTTACGCTCTCGGCGCGTTCCTCGGTGACGGTCATTCCAGCCGCTCCGAAGTCGCATTTTCCCGAAAGCACAGAGGGGATTATCGCCCCAAAATCCATATCCAGGAGCTCCAGACCATAGCCGTACTCCTTGCAGAAGCGGTAAGCTATGTCGATCTCGTAGCCGACTATCTCGTTATCCTGCACGAAGATGAAAGGCGCATAAGCCGCCTCCACCGCGAATTTAAGCGTGCCTTTCTCGCCCGAAAGCTCGCTGAGGGGCGGAATGACCTTCTTGCTCTTATCGGTGCCGAACCAAATGCTGTCGATCTCTTTGAGTGTGCCGTCAGCCTTTATCTTGCGGATAAACTCGCTGAGCTCGTCGCAGCGTGCCTTGCCCTCATCGTTCTTCGGGAAAGCAAAAGCGTACTCATAGGAATCCATGTACTCTCTTACGTAGTCAAGGCTGCTGTCCTCAGCCATCATGTACTTCACCACAGGCTCATCTACCGCGAAGCCGTCTATAGTGCCTGCGTTGAGGGCGGTCAGCAGATCGGCTTCGGTGTTGAAATAGCTGATCTCCGCATTGGGGAGCGCTTTCTGCACCATGCCGTCAAAGGAAGTGCCCGTCTTAATGGCTATCCTCTTGCCGTCAAGATCGGAGAGCTTCATTTCGGACTGTGCGGGCGCGGCATTTGAGGGAGAAGCCCCGCCGACGTCCTCGGCTCTTACCGCAAGCACAGCACCGCCGTCATAATCCGATTCGGAAAAGTTTATGCTTTGCGCGCGTTCATCGGTTATGGTCATTCCCGACGCGCCGAAGTCGCATTTTCCGGAAACTACCGAAGAAATGATAGCCGTAAAGTCCATGTCCTGAAGCACCAGCCCGTAGCCGTACTCCTTGCAGAAACGGTAAGCTATGTCGATCTCGTAGCCGACGATTTGATTGTCCTGAATATACACGAAGGGAGCGTTGGCGCTCTCGGTGGCAAGAGTGAGCGTACCCTTTTCGGCAGACAATTCGTTAAGAGGCGGAATGATCTTAGAACTGAAATCCGTTCCGAACCAAAGCGAATCAATTTCCGCAAGCGTACCGTCAGACTTGATCTTTTTCATGTATTCGCTGAATTCGCTGCAAAGCGTCACTCCCTTGTCTTCCTTGGAAAACACAAAGGAAAAGCTGTAATTGTTCAGATAATCCTTAAGGTAAGTGACTGAGCTGTCCTCTATCATCATATACTTTACTATCGGCTCATCACCGATAAAAGCATCAATGATACCCGCTTTGAGAGCTGTCAGCAGATCGGTATTAGTATTATAGTAGCTTATCTCCGAATCAGGGAAGTATTCCTTCGCCATCTCGTCAAAGACCGTACCGGTCTGAACGCCGATCTTTTTACCGTTGTAATCCGCAAGAGAAGTTGCCTTCTCCGATGTTTCGGCTGACACGTTAGTTGTCGGCGAAGCACCGTTATTGGCAGAGGACTCACTTTTTCCTCCCCTCATGACCAAAAAAGCGATCCCCGCTATCAAAAGCAGCAGAACAACGATTATTATATAATCGGCTTTTTTCAATTTTTTCAAATAAGAGACCTCCTTTAACTATGCAAAAGTAATATTTTTCTTTGTAGTTCTTGACTTTGCCTTATTATATTATACAAAATTTTAACGATAATTTCAATTAAAGCACCGTAATGTTTACAATATATTTAAAAATCGGGAACAGCTGACAAAAAAAGCAGACCGAAAATTTCGATCTGCTTTTGTGGTGGTTCCTCGGGGACTCGAACCCAGGACCATCCGGTTATGAGCCGGGAGCTCTAACCAACTGAGCTAAGGAACCGTATTTTAAGAAAAAGGAGACAAGCTATCCTGCCTGACTCCCATTACAATGACCGGTACGAGATTCGAACTCGTGTTGTCGGCGTGAGAGGCCGAAGTCTTAACCGCTTGACCAACCGGCCAACTTTAGTGCACCATCGGGGACTCGAACCCAGGACCCACTGATTAAGAGTCAGTTGCTCTACCATCTGAGCTAATGGTGCATAATGTCCGCAACTACCTATCTTTCCGACCCGTCACCAGGTAAGTATTTTCGGCGTGGAAGAGCTTAACTTCTGTGTTCGGCATGGGAACAGGTGGATCCTCTTCGCTATCATCACGGACTTTCGGGTGCTTGCACCCTCAAAATTGAATAAGATACATACTTTCTCCAACTTCTTTGCATAACCT
>CACZJT010000048.1:5418-19702 GCA_902781565.1 uncultured Ruminococcus sp. | reverse complement strand
GCTCCTCGCCCTTGACCTCGGCAAGGGGCTAACGCCGCCCCTTGCATCCGGCGTGTTTGTGCTACAGAGTGCCGCTTTCTTTATTTGTGCCTGCGGTCATATTACACTTTCTTTTTGCGGCTTCGGCGGAGCGGTTTCGCTTGGCGTACCGCGTCCGCATAATCGTCCGCGTCAGCGGACACCTTCAATTCCGAATTCCGCATTCCGAATTATCCCGCTCCGCAAATTATGATTTTGTCTAAAGTACTTGCATTTTTGTACGGTTTCTGCTATAATAGATATAAGAGCGGCTTTCCGCGCTTTTTTGGGAAGGGAGGAGCAGTCATGTCGGAGGAGCTTGACGCTTTTGACAACACAGAAACGGAATACGAGACCTATTACTGCTACGCGGATTTTGAATTTACCTGCGGGGAAAAAATACACCGCAATCAGGCGGAGCTTTTGTCCGTGGGCGTGGTCATCTGCGACAGCTCCTTTGAGATCGCGGAAACTTACTACAACACTATCTGCCCCGTGAAAAATCCCGCCCTCACCTCCCGCTGCCGCCGCCTTACAGGGCTCTCGCAGGAAGATATCTACAGTTCCCCCGATTCCGACAGCGTGCTGGGTCAGGTGCTCGATATCCTCGATGACTACGCTGTCGATGAGGTGTTCGTCTGGGGAAACTACGACCGCACGGGACTGCTCTCCGACGCGAAACAGCATAAACGCGCTTTCTTCTCCGCTAACGCCGTAGATGAGCTCGCGGAGATGATCGTCGATATACAGCCCGAGATCGTAAAAAAACTCGGACTGCCCGAGGCGGTCAATATCGAGGAACTGGCGGGAGCTTTCGGCTTCACCCCCGATGAGGGCAGCTTCCACAACGCCTTCAATGACGCTATGGGGCTTTTCGAGATATGCAGGGGCGCTTATACCACCGATATCTTGAAGAACAAAAAGCTCCGTAAGCTGATAGACGAACGGCGGACCCGCCGCGAAGAACGAAAAGCCGAGGCTGCAAGGCTTCGACGGGAAACGGCACTCGCTCTGCCGCTTACCGACGAAGAACTTGATTACCTCGCAGGCTTCGCGGAGGGCGAGGAACGGGAGAACGCCGAGAAAAAGCTGCTCGGTATCCGGTACTTCATCATGAAGCAGTTCATAGCGCTCCCCGACTGCGAAAGGTTCCTGCTCATATGCTTTGAGACACCGCGGCGCTTCAAGGTCATACCCGAGGAGGAACACGCGGCGGAAAGAGCCGTGACCGCTTCGTTCGTGAAGCCCCTCACCCGTGAGGATTTCACCGAAGCGCTGCTGTACGCCGCTTCGCTCCCCGACCCCGTGACGGCTTGACCGCACGATATCACACGACCCGCGGCTCGTTAAGCCGCTCAAAGGAGGATCCCTTTCATGAGCATATTCGGAAAACGCGCAGTATCTCTTGCCGCGGCTATTACATTTGGTACGGCACAGATATCGGTCTGCGCTTACGCGGAGGAGGAACGTCCCGACTTCAACGTAAAGGTGGAAGCGCCGCCGCAGATAATTTTCATGGGCGACTCTATCATCACGGGCTGCGGGCTCGAGGGCTACGATGAGAACGACAATTCCCATTGCGATTCCTTTGCGAATATGCTCGCGGAAAAGTACCGCGGTATGCTCCCCGAGGACGCGGAGTTCGAGATGTTCAACGAGGGTCTTGACGGACGAACCTCCGAGGCACTGCTGGAATATATCCGCAGCGGTGCCCTTGATGAAGAGCTTGCGAAAGCCGATGCGGTGGTGGTGTCGATAGGCGGCAACGATCTGCTGGGCAGCCTTATCGTGGGACTTCTGGGCGGCGGTCTCACCAAGATCATCGAAAGGGCGAAGACCCTTTCCAAGGATCTCGATACCGCCCTTGATGGGTTCGAGAAGAACATGGCTGAGATATCCGAGGAACTTCACAAGCGCACCGAGGGAGAGATAATCGTACAGACCCTCTATGACCCGTTACAGGAACTCGATATCAAGACCATCGCCAATATGTCCGAAAAGAAGATCGGAAGGCTCAACGAGATCATTAAAGAATGCTCCGACGGCGGGAAGAATTACACCGTCTGTGACGTAGCCCCGAGCTTCGACGGCAAGGCGGAGGAGCTGACCAATATCAAGGAGATCGACATACACCCCAATGCGGAGGGTCACAAGCTGATCTCCGAGCTTCTCGACAAGACCATCACCTCAAAGACCTACACCTACTACGACTACGAAGCCGAAAGGCTCTACGAGGAAGAGCAGGCGCGTCTTGCGGCGGAAGCGGCTGCTGCCGCCGAAGCGGAGAGCAAGGAGCAGGAAAGGCTCGAAAACGAACGTGCCAAAAGAAACTCCCTCCTCGCGGGCGCGGGGATAGGCGCGGGTGCCGTGATCGTATGCGGCGCGGCGGTGTTTACTGTCACACGAAGAAAAAAGAAAAACTGATCGGCGGGACGTAAGAGCGAGGCGCCCCGCCCGAAAGGAAAATACAGATGAAAACTTATCTTGTTGATTTTGAGAACGTAAAGTCCAAGGGTCTTGTCGGCATAGACAGGCTCACCGAGGACGACCATGTGATTATTTTTTACAGCGAAAACTCCGACACCATCAGCTTCGATATGCACTGCATGGTCATGCAGGCAAAGGCTGAAGTCGATTACATGAAAGTAAGGGTCGGCGGCAAGAACGCCCTCGACTTCCAGCTCTCCACGCTTTTAGGCTACCTTGTGGCGGAGGGTGACAACAGCCATATCTTCGTTATAAGCAATGACCGCGGCTTCGACAAGCTGCACGATTTCTGGGAGAACACCTTCGACGATTCCCCCAACTGCAAGGTTTTCAGGACGTCGAACATATCCTCGGCGATAAACTATGCGCGTTACAACGCCAAGCCGCCCGTCGAGGAGGCAGAGCCCGAAACGGATATAGAGTTCACCGAGGATACCTCGGGCGAGAGCTACACCGAGGAGAGCAAGACCATAGAGATAGACATAGACAGCGGCGACGCTCCCGAACCCGAGAGCGCGGTCACTATACCGGATAACGCGGCGGGGAAGATCATCGCTGCGGAGCAGGTACACAGCACTCCCGACTATGTTGAGGAGCAGTCTGTCACGAAGTCGATCTCTCACCCGAAAAAGCCCGTGGAGATCGCTGTCTCGAACACTTCACTGCCGCGAATGCCCAAGGCGTTCGCTCCCGGTGTAAGACACCCCATGCTCTTAGCCAGCAACGAATCGCAGGCGGAGCTTTACGAGCCGCTTTTCGAGGAATTCCTGCGCACGCCCGCCGCAAAGGACAAGCACGCCCTTCTCGCGGACTTCATGCGCGGCGCACCCGATGAAGCTGTAACGCTCATGAACGAGCTGATACTCACTTCGAGCAGCAAATCGGAACTGCACAATATGCTCCAGCAGCATTACGACAACGATACCTCCACGAAGCTCTATAATATGGTAAAGAGCAACTATTACTTCTTGAAGAGAGTGCTTCGCGGGGAGAATGCTCCCGCTGCCGACAAGCCCACCGAGAAGCCTGCGGCTGTTCCCGCCGTGAGCGAGAAAAAGGAGCCCGCAGTAAAGCCCGCTCCCGCAAAGCCCGAGCCCGCTCCGCAGGAGCAGTCTGCCGCCGAGGATAAGCCCGCAGTTCAGAGCAAGCCCGAAACGGAAAACAAGGCTCCCGCACAGGAAAAACCTGCCGCGGCGGCTAAGGAAAAGAACGAAAAGAAAGCCGAAAAGCCCGCAGACCGCAAAAAGTCCGCTGCCGAGAAAAAGACCTCCGAGGCGCCCAAGAAGCGCACAAGCGACGAGCTCCCCGAACCTAAGAAGGTGGACGCGGATATGAAGAAGCGGCTCCACGAGCTGCTCGACAGCAAGGCGGACGCGGACGAGTTCTCGGGCGTGGTGTCGGTGATAAACGCTTCGGCATCCCGTCAGCAGCTTTACATCAACATGATGCAGCGCTTCAATCGAAACAGGGGCAGAGAGCTTTACGGTATCATCAAGGACGAGTACATGAAGTTCACCGCCGAGGAACGCAGCAAGCAGAATCCCAAACCCGAGAAGGCGAAGAAGTCTGCGGCTAAGGATAAGGCTGCGGAGAAGCCCGCGGCAGAAGAAAAGCCCGCGAAACAGAAGAAGTCCTCAAAGTCGGCTCAGGTCAAGGAAAAGAAGCAGTCCGAGAAGGCTGCCTCTCCCGAAAACAAATCTGCCGACAAACCCGCAAAGCAGGCTTCGGCAAAGCTCGACACTGCGGCGGCGGAAGCCCGCCTGCGTGAGCTCTGCGGCAGCGAGCTGGTGGACGACGCGGAATTCATGCGCCTGAAAAAGATCATCGGCGGCAGCGAGAGCGGAAGAAAGCTCTACCTCGCGATGATAAAGTCCTTCGGCAAGCTGCGCGGAGCTGCCATGTATAACGCGGTGAAGCCCGAAGCGGCTGACATCTCGGTGGCACTCTCGGAGGACAAATGAGGTACATGATAGCGAGCGACCTGCACGGCTCGGCATACTGGACGGAAAAGCTGTGCGGGCGCTTTGAGGAAAGCGGCGCGGACAGGCTGATACTATTGGGCGACCTTCTCTACCACGGTCCGAGGAACGACCTTCCCGACGATTACGCGCCGAAAAAGGTCATACCCATGCTGAACGCCCTCGCCGACAGGATAATAGCCGTCCGCGGCAACTGCGATACCGAGGTCGATCAGATGGTGCTGGACTTCCCGCTCCTCTCGGACAGCGCATACATCTGCGACTTCGGACAGAGGGTGTTCGCGACCCACGGTCACGTATGGCACCCCGACCGCCTTCCGCCGCTCCGCGACGGGGATATCATGCTCTTCGGACACACCCATATCCCCGCCGACGAGATACGCAAAGGAAAAGGCGGCGCTGTACGCTGCATAAACCCCGGCTCGGTGTCTATCCCCAAAAACGGCTCGGCTCACCGCTGCCTTTTGTGGGAGGACGGCGAGTTCAGAGAGCTGATACTCGGGTGAAGCGGAGTCCTCTAACTGGGACATTATGCGGACAGATAATAAATTGTTCAAAAATTTGCGCCCGAATACGTTATTTTCATGATAATTTGATGATTTTTAGAAATACGGGTTGCAATTTGCGAAAAAATGTGTTATTATATTATTCGAGGACTTTTTACGCCATTTTGACGGAGAAGGCATATCAATAATTTGACCGAATATAATATATTTAATATATAGTCCTGCATACGGCGGGGCGAGGGATATGAAAAGGAAAGGATCTGGTTTACTTGAAAACGAAAAACTGCCCCTTTTGCAGCAAGGAGATCTCCGATGAGGCGATCATCTGTAAGTTCTGCCACAGATTGCTTATAGACGAGAACGGAAACGATATTCTTCCCGAGGACGAATATGACGAGGAAGATATCGAGATCGCTCCCGACGATCCCGGAGAGCCCGTTTTCGACGAGGAAAAAACCATCGTATACAATAAGGAAGACCTCCAGAACCTCATGAACAAGAACCGCTCCGAAGAAGAGGCCGAAGAGGAATACGAGACCGAGGAATTCGACACGAGCGCGGTCATAGGCTCCGTGGGCGGCGATGAGCTTTCCGATAACGATCCCGAGGGAGATGAGTTCGAGGACGACGGCGAGGAATACGACCCCGAGCCTCAGCCCGTGTTCCGCAGGAGCGGCGGCAGCGATGACGGCGAGTATGAGGACGAGGAGCTTGCGAACTCGGCTGACTACGACCCCAAGCGCACTTTCATGATAACCGCGATCGTCACCCTCGGAATACTGCTTATTATAATAGTAGCGGTGCTTGTGGGCTACAAGCTGTTCGGCTTCGGCGACAAAGACGGCGGCACTACCACCAGTCAGTCTCAGCTGACCACCTCAGCGCCCGCAGACTCTGCTGCTCCCGCGGCGGATACAGCTTCGGTGGCGAACCCCGATGATTCGTCGTTCGTACCTCAGCTCACAGACGATACGGTATCCGCGAATCCCGAGGAGATCGTGAACAGCTCCCTCAGCGACCCCGCAGTCGTTGACCCGAACGCTGCTCCCACCACTCCCGTAGTTGACAGCGCGGCTGCGACTCCCGAAACGGTAGTTTCCGCCGACAGCTCTTCGGGCAGCGATCAGCCGAACATCGTTATCATACCCGATCCCTCGGTAACGAGCTCCGCGGCTGACAGCACAGCGGACAGCGCGGCTTCCACCGATTCCGTAGGCGACGGTCCCGCAGCTACAGATAGCAGCACAGCGGACAGCTCCTCTCAGGCAGAGCCGGCAGGTCCCGGAGCTCCCGCCTTCAATGCGGCAGGCAGCTACTACAGCTGGAGCGAGGCTGAATCGCTGATGTCCAACTACGCATCTGCAAACGGTCTCGGAAACTACGCTTACGCCTACGGTACGGACGGCGTTGAGATGATCTATGAAGTATACGACGATGCAGGAAATGTCTCCTACTACAGAGTCGATCTCCAGACCGGCTACGTAAGCGCATATTGATCTGACGATCATACAAGGGAACTGCGCGGAGCTTCCGTGCAGTTCCTTACTGTACATTTTGATGACCGATGATCTTTGACTTGTGAAACAGAAAGGGAACAGTAAATGAAAACAAGGATATGCCCGCAGTGCGGAAAAATAATACCCTCCGACGCCATCACCTGCAAGAACTGCGGTATGCTGCAATTTTCTTCGGGCAAGGAGATAGGCGGCGAAGATACGGACGAGGATATCTCTCCCTCGGGGAAGGATCTTCTCGGCGGGTTCGGGCAGGAAGAAAGCGACTTCGACCCGCTTTTCGATAAGAGAAACGGAACGACTGCCGATCTTTTCGGAGAAACGCCCGAGGAGGAAGAACAGGGATTCAGCCTCGATCAGCCCATAGGCGGCATGAGGGACGAGCAGTACGGCTACGAATACGACGATGACGACGAGGACGCCGCAGACCGCGAGGAGGTCATGCGGCAGCTCAACCGCGAGAGGGGCTTCATCTACGATGATGAGATCGAGGAGGATATCACCGATTTCGACCCCGATGAGGACGAAGCCAACCGCCGCAAGATGCTCATAATAATCCTTTCGGTGCTGACAGTGTTGGTCGTGGTATTCATCATCGTGCTTATCGTGATGCAAAACAGGAACAACAGCTTCGAGAAGAAGGACAACACCTCCACAAGAACTGTCACGAACATGATAACTTTCACGAAGGAAGACAGCTCATCGGAGGCGGCTATAACTCCCGTTGACAGCAGCTCGGAAGAGGACAGCTCCGAGGAGGAGACCACTACCACCAAGCTGACCGTTACCACTACCCGCGCGACCACCACTGCCACGGCACGTCCCACAACTACCACGCCGCGTCCCACCACCACCGCCGCGCCCACTACCACAACTACGACTCCCGCGCCGACCACTACCACTACCACCACTACGACCACAGCGGCGACACCGGCTCCCACTCAATCCACATCGTCTGTAGCTCCTCCGCCTGCGGATTCCTCGGAGTCGGACTCCAGCGAGATAGAGCTGCTGCCCGTTCCCGACCCGCAGCCAAGCGAACCCGACGAGCCGACTATACCCGATGACAGCACCGAGGATCCCTTAGAACCCGAGCCTGCCGACAGCGTTTATGACAGGGACGAGGCGGAACAGCTCATGACCGATTACGCTGCCGCAAACGAGCTGGGCGACGATTTTGAGGTATTCAGCGAGAAGGAAAACGAGGAGATCATCTACGCCTACTACAGCGAGGACGGCACTGTTCAGTCCATGTACAGAGTCGATCTCAAGACGGGCGAGGTAAACTTCTATATCCCAACTGACGACGAAGATCTTTAAAGGCTTTTAAACGAAAGGAGGACGGTATACATGAAAACGAGGATATGCCCCAACTGCGGGAAGAATATACCGTCCGACGCGATAACCTGTAAATTCTGCGGAAGACTGCAATTCTCCGACGGAAACGATATCGACGCCGAAAACGCCTATCCCGCCCCCGAAGACCTCCCACCCGAGGACGACACATTTGAAGACGGGGAATACGAGGACTATGACGGCGAGTATGAGGACTACGATGACGGCTACGAGGAGAAGTATGAGGAATACCCCGAAACTCCCGAGGACGACCCCGAGTATGCTGCCGCCGCGCGTAAGAAGATGTTCCTTATCGTGCTGGCGGTCATGGCGGTGCTTTCGGTGACGCTGCTGGTGATATTGCTCATTCTCACGAGCAAGGTGGACGAAATGGAAAACGCCGAAAGCGCCGAAACGACTACCGTGACAAACTACGTTCCCGAAAGCTCGGAGACAAGCTCCGCTGAGGACAACTCCGACGAGGAGGACTCCGACGCGGAAGACGAGGACGGGGAGGAAGAAGACGAAGACGAGGACAGCAGTTCCCGCGAGCAGCGCAGGGCTTCCACTGCCGTCGATCCCTCAACCAATACTGCGGTAGTTCCCGTGACCACCACGGTCGCCGAGGAAGCCGCTCCCGCCGAGACCACCTACACCGAGACCACATGGGCTCAGACGGAGACTTACTCCGAAACTCAGCAGCCCACCGAAACTTACTCCGAGACCTATACCTACTACACCGAGACCGACCCGCCTCCTGCGGAGACCGATTATATCCCGCCCGTGGATACAGGCACCTACGAGATACCCGTGATAGACGAGCCCGAGGTCGATGAGGGCGGAAATGGCGGCGAGGGTTACACCGATCCCCTCCCCGTACTCGAACAGTAAACACAAAAATTTAAGCCCCCTGCATTAGCGGGGGGCTTTTCGTATGCTGTTACTTGAATTTGTCCCTGATCTTGTCGAAGAAGCTCTGACGCTTCTTGTAATTCTTCTCGGACAGCGATTCCTCGAACTTGGCGAGCAGCTCCTTCTGGTTCTTGTTGAGCCCCTTGGGGACTTCCACCGAGACCTTGAAGTAATGATCGCCGTACTCATCGCGGCTGCCGCGCTTTACGCCCTTGCCGCGAAGCCTGAACTCCGTACCCGGCTGTGTACCCTCGGGAATATCGAAAGTGACGGTGCCGTGTATGGTCGGGACGCTCACCTTATCGCCGAGGACTGCCTGCGCGTAAGTCAGCGGCAGGTCTGTCCACACGTCAAAGGTGTTCCTGCGCTCGAAGATCGGGTCGGGCTTGACATGAACGTTAAGATACAGGTCGCCCGAGGGTCCGCCGTTGATACCGCTGCTGCCCTCGCCGCGCACGCTCATCTGTGCGCCGTCGTAAACGCCCGCGGGGACGTTGATGGTCTTGGTGAGGGTGTTGCGCACACGTCCGCGCCCCGAGCAGGTGGGACATGGATTCTCTATGATCTGACCCGTGCCCGAGCAGCGCGAGCAGCGCATGGTCTGTGTCACCTGTCCGAAGAAAGGCGAATTTTGTGTCACCCTTACCGTACCCGAACCCTTACAGTCGGGGCAGGTCTTTTTGCTGCTGCCCTTTGCGGCGCCCGTACCATTACAGTCGGAGCATCTCTCCATGCGGGTGATCTTGATAGTGTGCTGACAGCCCTTGCAGGCGTCCATGAAATCGAGCGTTATGTTCATCTCGATATCCTCGCCGCGGCGCGGAGCGTTCGGATTAGCGCGGCGCGTACCGCCGCCGCCGAAAAACGCATTGAGGATATCGTCCACGCCGCCGCCGAAGCCGCCCGTGAATCCTCCGAAGCCCCCGAAGCCGCCTGCTCCCGCGCCCGCTCCGTAATTGGGGTCTACCCCCGCGAAGCCGAACTGGTCGTACTTAGCCTTCTTATCGTGGTCGGAGAGCACCTCATAGGCTTCGTTTATCTCCTTGAATTTAGCTTCCGCTTCCTTATCGTCGGGGTGCAGGTCGGGGTGGTAAAGTCTCGCCTGCTTGCGGAAAGCCTTCTTTATCTCGTCCTCCGAGGCGCTCTTATCGACCCCGAGCACCTCATAATAATCCCTCTTGTCCGCCATATTCTTTCCTCCGTTTTAAATCATAATTTGGTGCTCCCGCACGGGGCTGTTCACGTTATTTTGGCTGCGCCAAAATTTGTTTGTTGTTGAAAATCCTGACACCCGCGGCAGTCTTTCAGGTGTCTTAGACCCTGCGTTTATTTGCGTTAAACGCTCTTGATGCTCAGAGGGCTTCGGACAAATAAAACGAACTTTTTAACCATGTAGGGTGTTCGCGGCAACGCAATGAAATTAAAAGACAACTAATTTTTGCCAAAGGCAAAAATACCGTGTCGCGGTGCAGGGCTCTGCCCTGCCAAATTATGATTTATTTTAACCACTACAGGACGGCAGCCTTAGCACTATCCATCGTGCAACCGCCGCCGTCCCGAGTGTCAGTGTTTAGTTTTCTTTACTTCGGTCACAGCTTAGTCCGTGAAGCTGGCGTCGATAACTTCATCATCGCCGCCATTTGCGCTGCCCTGATCTGCCGCGCCGCCTGCGAAGTTGTTCGGGTCAAAGCCGCCTGCCTGACCGCCGTTCGCCTGCGCTGCCTGCTGATATACAGCCGTGGCTACCTTCTCAAAGGACTTCTGGAGCGCCTCGTGAGCCGCCTTGATCTTGTCGATGTCGCTGCCCTTGAGAGCTTCCTTGACGTCGTTGATACGCGCTTCGCACTCGCTCTTGTCGGTGGGGTTCACCTTATCGCCGAAGTCGTTCAGGCTCTTCTCGCACTGGAACGCCAGCTGATCGGCAGCGTTTCTCGCGTCTACCTCGTCCTTTTTCTTCTTATCCTCGGCAGCGTAAGCCTCGGCTTCCTTAACAGCCTTGTCAATGTCGTCCTTGGACATATTGGTGGAAGAAGTGATGGTGATGTTCTGCTCCTTGCCCGTGCCTAAGTCCTTAGCCGAAACGTGTACTATGCCGTTTGCGTCGATGTCGAATGTTACCTCGATCTGGGGGATACCTCTCGGAGCGGGAGCGATGCCGTCCAGACGGAACATACCGAGCTGCTTGTTGTCCTTTGCGAATTCGCGCTCGCCCTGAAGAACGTTTATATCAACAGCGGTCTGATTGTCCGCATAGGTGGAGAAGGTCTGTGTCTTCTTGGTAGGAATGGTGGTGTTCCTCTCTATCATCTTGGTGGCGATACCGCCTGCGGTCTCAATGGACAGGGACAGCGGAGTTACGTCCAGCAGCAGCAGACCGTTCTCAACGTCGCCGCCTAAGATACCGCCCTGATACGCCGCACCGAGAGCCACGCACTCATCGGGGTTGATGCCCTTGAAGGGCTCCTTGCCGAGTATGCCCTTTACAGCGTCCTGAACTGCGGGTATTCTCGAAGAACCGCCGACCATGAGCACCTTGTTGATATCGCTGATGGAAAGTCCCGAGTCGGAAAGCGCCTGACGAACAGGTCCCATTGTCTTTTCAACGAGGTCTGCGGTCATCTTGTTGAACTCTGCCTGTGTGAGGGTAAGCTCCAGGTGCTTCGGGCCATCGGCGGATACGCTGATATAAGGCAGGCTGATGGTGGTGGAAGCGGTGGAGGAAAGCTCTATCTTTCTCATCTCGGCTTCGGTCTTGAGTCTCTGCATAGCCATAGGATCCTTGGTGAGGTCTATGCCCTCCTGAGCCTTGAACTTCTCTACCATCCAGTCGATTATGCGCTGGTCGAAGTCGTCGCCGCCCAAGTGGTTGTTACCTGCGGTCGCAAGAACTTCCGTAACGCCGTCGCCCATTTCGATGATCGAAACATCGAAGGTACCGCCGCCCAAGTCATATACCATGATCTTCTGATCTTCTTCCTTGTCGATACCGTAGGAAAGAGCCGCCGCGGTAGGCTCGTTGATTATTCTCCTAACGTTAAGACCCGCGATCTGACCCGCGTCCTTGGTAGCCTGTCTCTGAGCGTCGGTGAAGTATGCGGGAACGGTGATGACCGCCTCCGTTACCTTCTCGCCGAGATATGCTTCCGCGTCGGTCTTGAGCTTCTGGAGTATCATAGCGCTGATCTCCTGCGGGGTGTATTCCTTGCCGCCCATAGAAGCCTTATAATCGCTGCCCATATGTCTCTTTATGGAGATCACGGTGTCCTTGTAGTTGGTAACAGCCTGACGCTTGGCGACCTGTCCTACCAGTCTGTCGCCCGTCTTGGAAACGCCGACTACCGAAGGAGTGGTCCTCGCACCCTCGCTGTTGGGGATAACTACGGCTTCGCCGCCTTCTACTACTGCTACACAGCTGTTTGTTGTACCTAAGTCAATACCTATTATCTTGCTCATAAGTCAAAACTCCTTTATATATCAAATGTAACTTTTTGTCTGTTCCCGTAAAACAATCAATTGCGGATCACTACGGATTTGCCACAACTACCATAGGATAGCGTATGACCTTGTCGCCTATCATCACGCCCTTTTCAAAGACCTGAGCCACAACGTTCTCGCCAAGCTCGGGGTCTTCGATCTGGCTGACCGCGTTCGCGGTAGCGGGGTCGAAAGGCTCGCCCGTGGGGTCGATGATCTTGACGTTCATCTTGTCCAGCACGTCCTTGAACTGTTTGAGTATCATCTCAACGCCCGCCTTGTACTTCTCATCGGAGCACTCGGTCTCTGCCGCACGCTCGAAGTTATCGTACACGGTGATGATCTTCAACACCGTATCACCTACCGCGCTGTCGCGTGTCTCGAGCTGCTGCTTGGCGGTGCGCTTGCGGTAGTTGTCGTACTCCGCCATGAGCCGCAGGTACTTGTCCTTCTGCTCGGCAAGCTCGGCTTTGAGCTTGTCTGCTTCCGACTCTTCCGCAGGCTTTTCCTCGGTCTCAGCCGCTTCCTCAACGGGCTCCTCACCCTCGGGAGCGTTCTCCTCCGCGGCGGCTTCCTCTGCCTTTTCAGCCTCGGCTTCGGCAGCCTCCTTTTCTATCTCACTTTCCAGATCAATGTCTTTTCCCATTTTGTCTTTTCCCCCTTTACGCAGACCGTGCAGTTTTTCGCGGATACTGCGTTTTCTATTGTTCTTCATTATTATCGCCGTCCCCTCCGCGTTCCTCCAGCAGATCGGTTATCCGCTGCGAGAAGTATTCAAGGTACGGAATAAACCTTGCGTAATCTATCCTCATGGGACCTATGAGTCCCAGAGTGCCCGCCGTCCTGCCGCCCTTTCTGAAAGGCGCGGTTATCATGGACGAATTGTGTATCACGAAGCCGTCCTTTTCGGGCGAGAACGTCACCTGCAAGCCGCTGAAGCTGTCGTCCACGAACTTCATGATCTCGCGGCGGTTATCGCTGTCGAGGAAGTTTATTATCTCCGCCTGATCGAAGTCCTTGCAGGTCAGGAGATTTTTCGCCCCCGAGAGCTTTATATCCTGCACCGTCATCTCTTTTGCGAGGGTGAACAGCTCAGATAATATGGGCGTGAGGGACATCATGTAAGTCCCCATAGCGGTACGTATATTCTCAAAAGTCTCATCGGAGATCTCGTCCACGGGAACGCCTTCGAGGTGTTCCGAGAGGTAGCTGTCAAGGAATTCAAGCTGTTCGTTCGTAAGATCGAATTCCAGCCTGCAAACCTTATTCTTGATCGTGCCCCCCGAGGTTATCATCAGGATAACGTACATACGCTTACCCGTGGGTATTACCTCGACCTTTGATATGAGCGAGAATTTGGGGGCGGAGCTTGCGACCACCGACGCGCATTTTGTAAGCTGCGAGAGTGCCAGCGAAGCGGAGCTTACAAGCTCCTCCTCGGTGGAAGCGCCGGTATCGAGCATACCGTCGAGCATACGCTTTTCGTCATCTGAGAGCGGATTTTTCTCCATCAGGGTATCGACATAGAGCCTGAATCCCGCGTAAGTCGGGACACGTCCCGCGGAGGTATGAGGCTGTTCGAGGTAGCCTTGTTTTTCGAGTTCAGCCATCTCGTTGCGGATAGTCGCCGAGGAAGCCTTAACGTGCTTCATTATCGCCTTTGAACCGACAGGCTCACCGGTAACGATATACTCGTCAACGACCGCAGTCAGTATCTTCAGCTTACGGCTATCCATTCCACTACGCCCCTTTCGACGGTTAGCACATTTTATCTGCGAGTGTTAGCACTCTCACTCTTTGAGTGCTAATATAAGTTTATACCTTTTCGAGCCAAATGTCAAGTACATTTAAGAATTTATCATGTAAATTTTTGAGCAAAAACGCAAATGTTTTTTAGGCAATTTCACAACAACGTATAATATGCTATACCATAGTATTGACTAAAGAGGGAAAAATAAAACATAATTTGTGGGTTTATCGCAAAGTTGTGATAACGACATATCGCGGGTCCAGCGGCGCGACGCTGGCGAGGATTCCTAAGGGCGAGGAGCCCTTAGGC
>CACZJT010000048.1:0-5412 GCA_902781565.1 uncultured Ruminococcus sp. | reverse complement strand
CCCCCGTTGCGCCGAAGGCGCAAAGAAGCAAGCGAACCTAAACCACAAAGCGCCCCCAAGAACCGCAAGTCCGAAAGTCCAAGTTAAATCGGCGATACCAAAAAAAACGAAAAGTAAGGGCAGAAACGTCCCGACCCGCACAAAGTACCGTGAACAGACGTATCGCCGATTTAATTTCACGAAACAGCGTCAGCGCATTTCGTGAAACCCCAAACCTGCCGTAAGGCAGGCGGGGCGCACGTCTACGTTATCCACGGGTGCACACATAGGTGCGCCCCTACACAAATTGAACAACGTAACGTTGTTCGGGTCAAGAGGTCGGGGCAAGCCCCGACCCTACAGGTATTGTGCCCGTTGTTCGGGTCAAGAGGTCGGGGCAAGCCCCGACCCTACAGGTATTGTGCCGCCCCGCCCTACATCAAGAACAAGATACCCCGATAAATTATGATTTCTCGATATTTTTTTCAAAAACTCTTGCAAATCCCGAAATAATGTGCTATAATTAAATATAGTACAGAAAAGCGTACACCGCGATCATCACCAAAAAAGGAGTTCAGCCTATGAAATGCCCGTTCTGCGGATTTTCCGATACTAAAGTCATCGACTCGCGCCCCAGCGACGCGAAAAAACGCCGCCGCCGTGAATGCACTAACTGCGGCAAACGCTTCACGACTTATGAAGTCGTTGAAAAACCTCTGCTCATGGTCTATAAACGTGACCATAGCTTTGAACCTTTTGATAAACTAAAGCTGTTCAAGGGTATGCAGTCGGCGATCAAAAAACGCCCCGTCAGCGTGGACGATATGAATAAACTCGTTGACGATATCGAGAATACTTTCGCTAACCGTATGCAGACCGAAACTACTACCGAGGAGATCGGGAATATGGTGCTCGCAGGTCTTAAAAACCTCGATTACGTGGCGTATGTGCGCTTCGCTTCCGTGTATAAGGACTTCTCCGACGTTGAGGAATTCATCAAGATAATCTCAGAGCTCTCCGACGGTGATAAGAACTGATATATTTTCCGCTCACCGGGTAACGATACCCCGTGAGCGGTTTTCTGTTTTCACATATAAGGGTATCGCTTACCTGTCACACAGTTGCGAAAAGCTCTGTATTGTGGTATAATAATATCATAGCCGGATAAAGTCGGCGCTTACGCTGTGGGTATCGGGGCTTAGTCTTCATATCATCGAGCGAAAGGAGAACACCAATGAGCGGAGATTTTCACCATTCAAATATAACAATGTTCGTTCTGTCCCTCCTGGCGATATCGTTCGGTATCCCGATAGCCGCCGCCGCAGTTGACGCAGGCAGAGGACGGCTCACCTCATATTCGTACCACACCGCAGCCGCTCTCATAATGTACTTCATGTTTCTGTGCTTTGCCCTGCTTCTGCTTTCGATATACGTACCATGCACTTACTCCGCCGACGATAACGGCGTTAAGATACGCTGCGGACTTCTGACAAGACGCTATGCCTACACGGACATTCGGTCGGTCAGCACAAGGACTTACCCGGACGGTCACAGCCGTTGCGGCGGCACGGACTACAGCGCGGAGCTTAAACTCGTGACGAACAGCGGAGAGAAAAGCTACGTGATGGCGCTGGGGCGCTTCTACACTGAGGACGCCCTCCGCGACCCAAAAGCTTTGCAGGCAAGGATAGACGACAACGATTTTACACGCCTTGCCGAATATATAAGCAAGCGCATTTAAGGCGGTGAGAAAATGAGCGGAAAATTCAGACACACCAACGAGCTTTTGATGTACGCGCTCTTAGGCGGGGTCATCGCCGTGTATGCGATGATCGCCATAATAACGGGACGGGCGCTGTTCCTTATAACTCTGCCCGCGTTCATGTTTTTGGCTTATGTGCTGACATCGGAAACAGGCACATACAGTGCCGACGGGAACGGCATAGAGATCATCACAAGAAAGAACACCCTTCGGCTCACCTACGGCGAGATATCGGGGGTGACTGCCGAGTTCAAGCCGAACGGTCATTCAAGGAGCGGCGGGACATATTATCAGTGCGTGCTGACCATATACACGGCAAAGGGCGGCAAGGAGGTCTTTACGGAGGACTGCGGACTTTTCAGCCGCGGGAACAAGCCCTTTGCAAGCGGCTTTACAGCCTTTGCCGAGCATATCAGAGCGCATTCAGGGCGGTGAGGGCATGGGCATGAGCGGCAGATTCCGCTACAGGAGCACGGCGCTGAACATCGTGTGCCTTCTGGCGGTGCTTGCGGTGCTGATGAACGAGCAGGTATATCGTCGCTTTGAGTGGCTGAGCTTTCTCATGCCGTTTATCGGGCTTGCGGTCATTATCCTTTCGAGGTACGTCCCCTGCCGTTTCATCGCCGACGAAACGGGCGTTACATTCCTCACGGGGCTTAAAAAGACACGTATACTTTTTGACGAGGTGATGTATGCGGACATCACGACCCGACAAACACCTTACACCAAAGCAGGCTACAGCTTCGAGAATGTGCTGACGGTGCGGACATACAGCAAAGAGTACAGATTCCGCGAGGACTGCGGGACTATGGAGCTTAACGACCTTCTGCACCGTCCCGAACGTATACAGTCGCAGTTCATCGACACCGAGCTCGGAAGGCTCACGGAATACATAAAGGAGCGCATTTAAGGCGGTGAGGGCATGGACGTGAATGAGGTAATGAGCGGGAAATTTTACTGCGGAACATCTAAACTAAACTGACAAATATCATAGTCTTTGTGTGGCTCGTGGAAACCTATGTGACCTGTGCGTTTTTCGGGCTGAAAATCCTTTTGGGGGAGATACCTCTGCTGTTTATCGCCTTAGCGATCGCGGGAACAGACAGAGTCCGCTATTACGCCGACGAGGACGGTGTGGAGTTCCGCAGGGGGATCTCAAAGCGGTACATTTCCTACGAAGATATCACCTCCGTCACGATAGTCACGAAGCCCTGCGGTCATGCGAAGTTCGGCGGTACGTTCTACAAGAACGAGCTGACCATAAAGACTGTTGACAGAAAGTTTGTTTACCGCGAGAGCTGCGGGGTGATCTATTCGGAAGATATTCTCGAACGCCCCGCCGATGTGGAAATGCAGCTGCACGAGAACGAGCTTTCGTGGCTCGCAGAATACATAAAGGAGAGGATATAAATGCAGGAACGCATTATCGGCTGCACAAAATGCGGAGGAGAGATGACACGGGGTCAGCTGAACTTCGTGCAGGTCACAGCCACAAAGGGCAAAGGCTTCTTTGACGGCACGGCACAAAGCACGGTCTCATGCTATGTCTGCCCCGAATGCGGATACTGTGAATTATACGCCGACAAATACAAGGAGTTCAAAAAATGAATGACAGCAAAACAAAAGACATAAAAGTATTCCTCCCACGCGAAAACTGCCCCTACTGCGGCGGTGAGATGATCTCGGGAAAGATACGCGGTGACGGGCGCTCGGGGGTAAAATTCCTCCGCGACGACGCTCCCTCTGACTTCCTCTCGAAGCTCGACAGGGCTTTGTGGAGCGGCGCGGTGACAGCCGCCGAATTTACGATGCTCGGGACGTGCTTCTTTATAAACGCCCGGTTCTGCGAAAAATGCCGCAAAATGATATTCTCCACCGATGTAACTTCCTGACCCGCAAAACTCGGTTATGTAAATAAATTTTGAAATTTGCCCCTGCTTATTGAAAACGAGTAAGTTTTGTTATATAATTATAGTAGACGACGGAAATTTCAGCCGCAAGATAAGTGCAATAATTTTTGTCGTTTACTATACTATGCGAACGGTTTTTCCGACCGACATCTAAGCGTGAAAAAGGGGAAATATATATGGGCGGATTTTTTGGAGCGGTAACGCGGGGCAGCGAGAGCTGCGTGTTCGATGTGTTCTACGGGACGGATTATCACTCTCACCTCGGCACCCGCCGCGCGGGCATGGTCATGTACGACACCGAGAAGGGCTTCGACCGCTCGATACACAACATCGAGAACTCGCCTTTCCGCACCAAGTTCGACAGCGACGTTTCGCAGATGACGGGCTTCATGGGTATCGGCTGCATTTCGGATTACGAGGCACAGCCGCTGCTTATCCGCTCGAAGCTCGGCACCTACGCCATAACCACAGTCGGCAAGATCAACAACACCGAGGAGCTTCTCGGCAGGGTGTTCGAGAACAGCCACCTGCACTTCTTTGAGATGAGCGGCGGCGAGGTCAACGCCACCGAGCTTGTAGCGGCGATAATCAATCAGAAAGAGAGCATAGTCGAGGGCATTAAATTCGCCCAGGAGCTTATCGACGGCTCAATGACCATGCTGGTCATGACCAAGGACGGTATATATGCCGCCCGTGACAGACTCGGCAGGACGCCCTGCGTCATCGGCGAGAGGGAGGACGGCTGGTGCGTTGCCTTCGAGAGCTTCTCTTACCTTAACTTAGGCTACAGCCATTACAAGGAGCTGGGGCCCTGCGAGATCGACTTCATCACCCGCGAGGGCGTGGAGGTAGTTTCCGAACCGCGCAAGGAAATGAAGATCTGTACGTTCCTTTGGGTATACTACGGCTATCCCGCCAGCTCCTATGAGGGCGTGGGCGTTGAGGAAATGCGCTACGACTGCGGAAGGCTTCTCGCAAAGCGCGACGATGCCAAGCCCGACCTCGTTGCGGGCGTTCCCGACTCGGGCATAGCTCATGCGGTGGGCTACTCCAACGAATCGAAGATACCTTTTTCACGCCCCTTCATCAAGTACACCCCCACATGGCCGCGTTCCTTCATGCCGACCAATCAGCAGATGAGAAACCGAATAGCGCGCATGAAGCTGCTGCCCGTGGAGAGCCTTATCAAGGACAAGAGCCTGCTGCTCATAGACGATTCCATAGTCCGCGGCACACAGATGAGGGAGACCACCGAATATTTATTCCGCAGCGGTGCAAAGGAAGTACATATCCGTCCTGCCTGTCCTCCGCTGCTGTTCGGGTGCAAGTATCTGAATTTCTCACGTTCGAGTTCCGAGATGGATCTTATCACGCGTCGGATAATCGCCGCCCGCGAGGGTGCGGACGTCACTCCCGCGAAGCTGCTCGAATATGCCGACCCCGAGACCTCGTGCTATGCCGAGATGGTGGAGGAGATACGCTGTCAGCTGAACTTCACATCGCTGAGGTTCCACCGTCTTGACGATATGCTCGAAGCCGCCCGAATAGACAAATGCAAGCTCTGCACCTACTGTTGGGACGGTAAGGAATAAGCGGATATACATAAAGAATAAATGCCCCCGAGTGTTGAAATGCTCGGGGGCATTATTGAGCTTGTTGTAAAAATCATAATTTGTAAGGCTGACCGTACTGCACAAACCGATGTAGGGCGGGGGCTTGCTCCCGCCATTCGTCCCGCATTATTCGGTGTAGGGTCGGGGC
>CACZJT010000047.1 GCA_902781565.1 uncultured Ruminococcus sp. | reverse complement strand
CGGTATCCAAAAGTCGGGCAAAATGAATTTCTTCGTCCGCATGATGAATACTATAAAGTCGTTCGGTTCGGATTATTATGATATTCGCACAGATGTTTCCGGAGAATATACTATTATAATAGGAACTCCATTACTGAAAACCACACCAGATGTGCGAAAGGTCACAGCGGAGCTTTGTGAGGACAGCACTTGCGGCAGTTTCATGCCGGGTTCATACGGTACGGCAAAGGTGTATATTATCCCTCATGATACCAACGCCGATCTGTCGGTTGACCTTAAGAGCAGAACATATGTAAGAAACACTTTGTTATCAGGAGCATCAAAAGATTCGAGCGTTTTAACATGGACTATAACAAACGATACGGCTGTAACCGATACTGAAACAAAAAAAACAACTGTTAATAAAGGAAAAAATATCGGTAACGGTCCGGCTACGGGGTATGAAGGAGGAATCAGTCCAGGCTCGTCAGGAGAATTACAATTCAAATTCATTCCAAGTAGGTCGGTCGACGCTGAGTTGACATTCTATCTATATGCGTATAGCGTTGATTATGACGATCAAGGCGATGAAGATAAATCAACAATTGCTCTTATTGGTGAGGATGCAACAGCAGATAGGCAACTTGCAAAGAATCTGATAAATGGTCATATCCTATTATCCCCAATGACGGAAAGAACGTCAGGGGCTTCACAGGTATCACGCTTGCACATCTGTATTAAAGAGCAAGTGTAAGAACAGGCGTACAGGCGTACCAATGGCGTAAATGCGTGCTTTTATCCGTCCCGACAGGCGTACAGAACGGCGTACTTCGGACGGTTCATGGCGTACCGGTACGCTGCCTTAACCTTTGGTACGGCTTAATGTACGGCATTTGGTACGCCCAAAACGACGTAATATCGGGCTTGGTACGCCTGTACACCATTTCAGTCAGTCGCACCTATATTATGTATGTGCAAAATCAACCGGGGAATATCCTTTTTCAGTGTCACTATTGCTGCGCATCACCAGACTTGATGCGAAACAGTTGACTTTCACCACTTTAAAGTGTAACATTGAGAATGGAGGGTGATCCCCGACCTTAAACGGAGGGAGATCGCATGGAAAACAATATCAAGCTCTACGGTCAGGCAGAATACAATTACGCTGTCAGCAGGGAAATTCTCGGTATCCTTGTGAACAAGGAAATTATTACCGAAGAACAGCGTCAGCGTATTGATGACCTTAACCGCAAAACGATCTATGATACATACCCGTCTGTCGAGGACAGCGGTATGGATACATTATGCTCAGGAGGTACAGGAAATGCTTAAAACACCCGAACTTGCGATGAATACAAGACGTAATCTTATCACGGTATGTAACGGCAGGAAGATGAAATGGCACAGCCGACAGGAAGCTCAGGCTTATTTTCTGGAAGCTATGATGTCTACGGACGGTGAGGAACATGAAAGAAATGAGTGTGTATATATTCAGCTTCTGAATGGGCTTAGCTACTGTTCAGACGAGGACTAAACTATTAAATACGGAACAGGTGCATTGCCTGTTCCGTAGAAATTATAAGGTCATCTGTTTTATCAACAACTGAGAGGAGAGTTTACATGGCAAAAATAGCTGTGATACCCAAAACAGCACGAACTCAGGACAAAAAAATCCGTGTTGCCGCCTATTGCAGAGTGTCTACCGACCATAAAGATCAGGTCAATTCCTATGATGCACAGGTGCGGTATTTTTCGGGGCTTTACAGTAATTCCAAAACGGAAGTGCTTGTTGATATATACGCCGATGAGGGCATCAGCGGAACAAGTGTGGAGAAACGTGCGGAGTTCGGCAGGCTTATGGAAGACTGTCGGTCAGGTAAAATAGACCGTGTGATAACTAAGTCTATCAGCCGTTTTGCAAGGAATACAAAGGATTGTCTGCAATACATCAGGGAGCTGAAAAGCCTCGGTATTACGGTATATTTTGAGAAAGAGAATATCGACACGGCAAGGCTGTCCGATGAAATGATGATAACCGTTATGGGCGGTCTGGCACAGGAGGAATCGCAGTCTATATCCAATAATGTTCGGTGGACTTTTCAGAGAGCAATGGCAAGCGGTACTCTGAGACAGATCCATGTTCCGTATGGCTATATAAAGGGCGATGATGGAAACTTGGTCATTGATCCCGAAAAAGCCAAGATCGTCCGCAGGATATTCGATATGTACATCGGCGGAATGGGGATAAAGAGGATAGCTGTGCAGTTGAATGAAGAAGGTATCCCCTCACCGACAGGTATCCAATGGAATAACATCACTATCAACAAAATGCTCAGACAGGAAAAGTATATCGGTGATACCTTGTGGCAGAAAACGTACTCTGAATTTATGGGCAAGAAGTATCAGACGAATTATGGTCAGCAGACAAAGTATTATCTTCGTGATACGCACCCTGCCATTATCAGCCGTGAGATTTTTGCAAAGGCAGCGGAGATGAAGTTAAAGTCTGCTGCCCCAAAGGGTTCATCAATTGACTCTATCTTTAAGAAAAAGCTGTTTTGCGGAAAGTGCGGTCACATTTATTCTTCGTCGAATTATAGGAATAACCTATCCTGGTCTTGCGCCAAAAGGTATGGTATTGCTGATCAGTGCGATAACATCACAGTGCGTGATGAAACGCTTAATGTTGCATTCAGAGCGATGTGTGACAAATTACACATTCACGGGACGGAGATATTTGGGAAGTGTTTAGATAATTTACAAAGGCTTCGCAAAGCGCAGGAAGGCGGGACTACTGAGGATAAAAAGATACTTAGTGAGATTGCCGAGCTAAAGGAGAAAAAGCACCGATTAAGCAAGCTCCTTACAAAACATTTTATAGAGCCTGAACAGTATTCAGAACAGGTATTTGAGATAGACGGTCAGATAAGGGCATTGACGAGGGGCATGGATAAAGCTCCTGCTAAAAAAGATGAACTACGAATGAGGATAGAGGAGCTTGCGGAGATTTTCAAACGTTATGATGGAAGTGTAAGATCACAGACTGAGATACTTGACACAGTTGTAGAAAAGATCATCATTTGTGATGACGGCACAATCAGGTTCAAAATGCTTGCAGGACTGGAATTTACGGAAAGGTTAAGTGGGTATAATGGGGAGTAAAATGCTGTATGGCTACAAAATAGAAAACGGAGAAGTTATCATTGATGAAGAAAGTGCCGACATTGTACGCCGTATATTTAATGACCGTATAAACGGCATTACCGGACCTAAGATCGGAGCAGCATTGTATGCAGAAAAAATACCGCATTTTAGTGACAGCGAGAAAAAATCAGGCGATAAGGTGATGTCGATACTGAGAAACGAGAGATACTTCGGTGAATATAGTTATCCCCCTATCGTTTCAAAGGAGACCTTTCAGCAGGCTCGTGACAGTATGTGCAGAAAAGTTTTCGGAAAGCCATTACCTGCACATAAAATCATAAAGGGAATGTCATTCTGTACCGTATGCGGTATGCATATGGGACACAACTATAATGGAACAGGAGTTGCAAAATGGCATTGCTGTACAAAAGGCTGTGTGAATTTTATGCCTGTCATAACAGAGGAAGAATATTTGTCCGCTATACGTTCAATTCTGAACAGTGTTATTAAAAGCCCCAAACTGTTGAATGTCAAGTCGGTACTTACGGAATATGTTCCGAGTGGTAGTATCAAGGTGCATGAAGAAAATCTTAATGCAATGCTTTCCGCCGAGCCAATTGAAACCGAGAAGATTCTTTCAGAAATCTTTACCCTTGCATCGGAACAGTATGCTTGCTGTACTTATGATCTTACCCCATACGTTACAGCCGATTTGAAAAATACCGCAAAAAAACACGAGCAGTCCGATGATGTTAACTTGGAGTTATTACAGCAGATTGCTGAAAAGATCGTTGTTGATGCCGATAAGAACATATCCGTTATTTTCAAAAACGGCAAGAAGATAACATATAAGGAGAGCGATACTGATGAGCCGTAATATCCCGACAGCAGACAATGTTACTGTAATTCCTGCATTATCCCCCGCCGAGATCAAGGAGAGAAAATTCAAGCAAATAAGGGTAGCTGCCTATTGCAGAGTATCTACCGACCATGAGGAGCAGCAGAACAGTTATCAGGTTCAGATCGCCTACTACACCGATTTGATAAACTCAAATCCCGAATGGACACTTGCAGGCATTTTCGCAGACGAGGGCATCAGCGGAACTCAGACAAAGAACCGCACACAGTTTAATAAAATGATACGGAAGTGCAAGCAGAAAAAGATAGACCTTGTATTATGCAAGTCTATCAGCCGTTTCGCCCGTAATACGGTTGACTGCCTTGAATATATCCGTGAGTTGAAGCTGCTGGGCATCGGAGTTATCTTTGAGAAAGAAAACATCAACACCATGACGATGAACAGCGAATTTATCATATCGCTGTATGGCTCTTTCGCCCAAGCTGAAAGCGAAAGCATAAGCAAGAACGTCACATGGGGCGTTGAGAAATCTTTCAAAGAAGGGAAGGTAAAATATTCCCTTGATAAGATGCTTGGCTACCGCAGAGGTGACGACGGCAAGCCCATTATTGTGGAGGAAGAAGCTGAGACCGTCCGATATATTTACAAGCTGTATCTTGACGGACTGAGCCTGAAACGTATTGCAAGAAAGCTCCGTGATGAGGGCATCAAGAAATGGAACGGTAAGACCGATTGGACGCCAGGGACGGTTTATTACATATTGAAAAATGAGAAATATGCAGGGGATGCCGTTTTACAGAAAACTTATACGGTAGACTGCATTTTGCATAAGCAGGTAAAAAACAACGGAGAAAAGAACAAGTATATCGTGTATGACTGCCACCCTGCCATCATCGGGCGTGATACTTATAACCGTGTTCAGCAGGAGCTTGCAAGGCGCGGCTCGATAAGAAAAAGAAGCGACAAGACCGAGACAGAACAAGGACATTATGCAAGTAAGTATGCTTTAAGCGATATACTTATCTGCGGAGAGTGCGGTACAGCATATCGCCGTGTCACATGGACTTCTCACGGACATAAGCTCATCGTATGGAGGTGCATCAGCAGGCTCGACCACGGCAGTAAATACTGTAAGAACTCTCCATCTATAAATGAAGAAAAGCTACAGACTGCTATTGTCGATGCACTCAACAGGGTGTATGCGGATGGCGAGAAAATGCTGGAAGAAATGAAACGGAATCTGATGATGGTCATGACGGACAAGGATATAGCAGCTTCGGAGATAGAAAAAATGAAGATGCGTCTTAATGAAATATCAAAAGCCCGAAACAGTCTTGTTCATCTTATTACAAGCGGATCGGTAGATGAGGATTCGCTTGATAAGGATTTTCAGGATCTCATCAATGAAGAAAAATTCCTGAAAGAGCAGATCGCAGACAGAAAGAGCCGTTCAAAGCTCAGTGATGAAAAACGCTATCATTTGATGTCCGCATTTGAGGAGCTTCAAAAGGCAAAGTTTCAAATGACCGAATACGATGATGTGACTGTCAGAAAGGTCATAGAGTGTATCAGGGTGCTGTCCAAGACCGAGGTACAGATCATCTTCAAGGGTGGATTTGAAATGAATATAACGGTTGATACATGATGAAATTGCCCACCAAGCCATTATAGACTTGGTGGGCATCGGTTTAATTGTTGTCATCGAGCATTGCTGCATAACGTGCCTGATCGTCTTTGGGTATTTCTAAGGTGTCCATTGCCTGCTGTGCTGTCAGTTTCAGATTTTTCATCATTTTCTTGATGCTTTCGAGCAATGACAGCTCTTTGCCCTTTTCAACACCAGTTAATTCAATCGCCATACCGAGATTACACATTTCAAGCACCTCCTCCTCAATTTCCTTTGTCATGGGGATATTAAATTCGGTTTCAAGTATCTGCTTCCTCTTGGCAACGCTTTCTGTTGTAGACAGAAGCGTACTCAAAAGACGTATGATACTATTATCACCTTCCATACCCTTATCATTCAAGGATATGATAATGATCTTCATTTTGTCGTAGTTTTCAACAGGTTCATTGACCTGACCGATAGTCTTAGTCGGCTTCAGACCGTACTCTACGATAGAGTTAGTGTTTTCACCGCTGGGACTCGGACATATCCATATGGTATACACCTTCTGAATTTTGTCATAATCGGAGCGCTCAAAGACTGTTCCTTTCTGACGTGAGATCAGACGTGCAGCGTAGTACACACCTCTTGTCACGATAGCATAGGACATCTTTGTATCGACCTGTATCTCGATGTTGATGACAAGTCGAACGACCTTGCTTGTTTTAGGGATAATGGCATCAAATACCAGATCATAGCGAACTAAGCCCTCGCTGTCAGAATTGTCTTCGGTATCAGAGCCAACAATCGCCGAATCGGCATCAGGAACGTCCTGGTCAACAGATACCTCATTCACCTGAACCTCACCGGCAAAGCAGTTTTCTCAATATATTTGAGATCGTATCCTTCAAACTCCTCGACACATTCTTTTAGTATTTCGGCAAGTATGATACGATGTTTTATCAGTTTCTTCGCAACAGCATCGAGCTTGGCACGGGTATCGGAAGCATCAATGCTGCCCGCAAGACTTGTAGGAACAGTAGCCATTGGTATCATCTCCTTCTACTATCCCTATTATACCATATGAGCTGTAAAATGTCAATGCTGTATTTTCGGTTTTAAGGCGGATTTTAGAGGACTAAATGGCATGGAGTTTACAACAAATCAAAATGGCGGAGCATAAGAAACAATATCGGAACTCTGAACGTTCAATATCGTTATCCGAAAGATAGATATATAGGTGTTGCAGGAGTAGTATATAGTGAAGTCAGTGAAAGTCGGTCATCTTTAGTTTTCAGCTAATGATTATTGACTTGAAATTGCTATAAAATGACGATATAACGTTGTAAAATGGCTCGCCATTCGTTTAGTGTTAATGACACTTTCATGGTTTACACAAAACCGCCAGGTGGAAACAAGTGGTATGCAGATAGCTGCGGACGGTCCGAATTACGATATATTAGTTTTAGAGAATGGATCTGATGGTCGGTACTACAATGATTATCATAGCCTTGTCAGAGATGAGTCTGCTGTAGTCTGGCAAATGGTTGATGACAATAATATGGAGAATTATGGAGATGCCGGTGGAAATCAAGGCATACGTCCCGGCTCTTGTGGAGTGATTTCCTTTTATGTAAAGCCTTATGTTGATACTGTCAATCTGAGTTTTGATTTTGAAATATTAGGATATAGCTATGACGAAAAAGCGACAAACAATGCAGATAAAATGGAACTGCTTGAATCAAATGAGCCTCCGGCTCAATTCTTGAATGGTCATATTCTTCTTTTTGAAGAAAGGACAGGTACTACAGAAGATAATTACATTTACAGTAAGCCCATTCTTTCAAATTCCGATATGCAGCGGATCATAAGCAAAAATACATATAAAAAAAAGGCAAATGACGAACCGACACAGGTCGATATATAGCTGAAACCGACAGATTTACAGTCACGAGCGTATCAAACATCAAGACAGAGCGGTATTACCTGAGTATCTTTACAAAGGCAGATGAGAGTAACAACGCAGTCTACCGTTACGAGATAAGCTCTCCCGAGAGCTTTGCGGAAACAGGAACAGGTGTTGTGTCGGACGGTACATGGACGGTGAACAACTGGCGTGCCAATAAGATCGACAAGAATACGGTAATAACCCTGTTCACAGGTAAGCTGTACGAGCTGAACGAAAACGGACTGACGCTGAAAGTAACGCCAAAGCAGAGCGGAACACAAGCAATGTCGGCATCGAACAACTTCCTGACCGTAGATATGAAGGCAACGGTAGCTTTGACCCAAAATGCAAAGAGTTCCGGTGTAGGCAGTAATATGTACTCATTCAGAAACAATGCCGATATCTATCAGACGTTCCTGATGATGTATGACAGGCTGGCAACAGTCGGCGGTTCACACGAAATAGGCATCGACACGGCTGCAAATGCAAGGGTCGGTATCAATTCCTATTATTATGCAAACGGTATTGTCAGCGCTGATCTGACAGCTTCCAACGCCTCGGCGGTGAGCGATCCGTCCACTAAAAAGGTTGAATCGGCTAAGTACATCGAACTCAGAAATGAACAAAATCTGATAGAAATGCTTGGAAGCGGCAGTAATGCGGCAACGCTTCAGGTCAACTTTGATATGGTATATGCTGCGGATGATCTTAGTACGCAGTTCCCCAAAAAAGACCCTGATGACAATACACAAAGTTCTCTTGGTACTAAGGTCATCGGTTACTCCAAGATAGCATCTGCCGTAAAGAGCGCAGCTAACAGTGCGACTTACGTTAAAGGAACAGATAATACTCTGTATTATACAACAACCGAATCAACTGCAACTTTAACGTATAATGTTGAGGAGACGCCGAGAAATGCTGCGGGACAGTACAGCTATCTTGGTATCAATTCGGTCGAGACAGGCGACGACGAAATGTTTGTAGACACCTACGCTGTTTATGACACTCACAGGCTGACGAATCCGGGCAGCTTTATCGAGCTGACGCTGACACTGTCCGATAAGGGCGATGGGTATGTTACACCTGCCACAGGAAACCCGATCAATTCAGGCACTGCGCTGAATATCAGCGAGCATCTGACCGAGCTTAAAATATACGGCGCAGATGACACTGTGATATTCGATCAGACAGCTGTTGCTGTGGATTCAGATACAAGAGTTACCACAAAAGGTAGTACGATCTATAAGGTCAGAGTGAGAAAGGAACTGCTTAAAACAAAGGCAGACGGCGTTTATTTGATCCCGATCACCTATAAGGTAAAAACCGGTAACACTTTGTTCAACAGCACAGGCAAAAAATACTCAAATTACAAGGTCTCGCTGACCGCAGCGACCTACTCATCTATAAGCGGCAGCAATTACTCAAAGACCTCATATGCATTCGACCATATCATCTACACAAACGCACGAGTATTAACATCAGTTGTTGAATGACGATCAACAAAAAGGCTTCGGAGCTTGACTGCTCGGAGCCTTTTTTGCTGCAAGCATGATCATTATACTACGCCCTCAGAGTGCAAAGCTCCGAGGGTTATTTATTTTCAAATCGCTGACAACCTTGACAAAATGTTGTCAAGGTTTGGTCAAGGTTACGTCCATCGAAATCCGGCTATCCTGTGCTATACTGAAATTACAGCAGAAGGACAGCGCACAGCTATCCGCAAGGCTGAATAAAAGTATAACGAAGGTATCTGTTTTGAAACATTACAACGACTTCGGTCTGAACTGCGTTCAGACAATCGTAGGCATCGACCACGGTTACGGCAACATCAAGACCGCCAACACGGTCACACCCACAGGCATCACCAAGCTCGATGCCGCACCGACCTTCACCAAGAACACTCCTTTCTTTGAGGGGAGCTACTATCAGATCGGTGAGGGGTGCGGGTGTCCGGTGGACACCTCTGCGGTCTAAAGTACCTTTAGACGGCAGAAGCACCGACCGAGGCGACAGCCGAGACCACAAGGAATATCTTGCTGATAAGTGGCAGGACGAGGACAACTACATCTTTACGCTTATACGGACGGCTTGCGGGATATCTCACGCGGATATCGCGAACGGCGGAGCTGTGCCCCCAAAAAACAGCTCCAAATTACCCGTTTTAATGCCGTTCTATGCGTTTTAATTATCCCGAAGGTAAACTATACCCCTACGATCTGCACCCCCAAAAAAACGCCATATATTTTGTACTGAAAGGAGCGGTGAGATGAACCCGAAAAAGCGTAAAGCCGTCGAGCTTCTGAGCGCTGCGGTCAGAGAAAGCGAAAATGATACAGATACCTCCGTTAAGAGCCTCGGCGAGCTGTCGAAGGCTCTTTCCGTTACCTCCGATCGGACGGAGCAGAAAAAGCTTGTCAAGGACTTCATGAGCAAGCATAAGGAATTTCACAAGCTGCTTGAAAGAGATACGGAGTTTGTAAATTCCGAAGCCGAACGCGCTCTTATCGAGCTTGCTTTCGGTGCCGAGAGCGTGACCGAGGAGGAGCGCACCGACAGCAGAGGACGCAGAACCTACCGCAGAACGGTACACCGAAACGCTCCGAATCTGAATGCGCTTATGGAATGGCTGCGAAACAAGGATCCCGAGAACTGGTCTCCGAACCCGCAGGCAGAGCCCGAGCTTGAGGATACCGAGGAGCTTGAGGAGGACATCTATGGAAAAAAGACTAAACCTCCAAAACGAAAGAAAACAGTTCCCTATCGTTTTGGTGACAAGCACAAGGCATATATGGGTATCTTGACCTTGCGGGCGGTTTCGGCGGCGGAACGGAAAAAGCCGTGAACGACCTACTCAGGCTGTGGGGCTACAAACAAAACGGCGTGATTGGAGAAAATTTTGTTAGGTTGGTCATGAGATGATGACAGCCCCTCGGGTCGTGAAGGCTCGAGGGGCTTTTTTTTGCGCAATAGAAAAAGCCCACCCGCCGATCGCGGACAGACCTTCTCTTGTCTCTTTTTAGAAATGGTTCATTCTCCCCGTGTATTATTATACTACGCCCGGGGCAGGTTGTCAAGGGGTATTTTTTCGACATTTTTCGACATTGTGGACGCCGCTATGCTGCTATCATGAGCCAGCCAAAGGAACTGTGTGCATAAAAGCTATGAGCGGCCACAACTCATTTCATATAGTTGCATTTAAGAGAGATTTAAAATGGGTTTTAAGCTGATAAAAATGACGTTTCAAAAATGTCTATAAAAGTATAAAGCGGTGAAAGCTTCTCGTTCTTTGAGATATTTCACCGCGTTTTTTGAGTTTTGCTTGTCAAATTTTAGGGGTTTGCTTGTCAAATTACAATTTGTCTGCTGTTCTTTTAGGAATTAGTATCAAATAACGCATATCACAGCTCCGCTTTCTGCGGGGCTGTTTTTTTGCGCAAAAATAACCCCGCAGAGCGAAGTCTGCGGGGAAGCTGCTGTTTTAAGATCAGAGACCCTTGGGGTTGCATCTCGGACAGTAATAGGTGTCATCTGTACCCGGCTTCAAAATCATCTTCTTGTTGCAGCTGGGGCAGAAGTGGGGAACGTAGCTGGTCGATTGGCTGTTATTGTTGTTCGCGCCGCCTGCTACCTCGTCGAGCTGTCCCATATCGAGTTCCTGTACCTTTGTCTTTACGTCTGCCATAATAATGACCTCCTTGAATTTTTAATCGAAGCGGTTTGTTTTTCGCTTTCTGTTCTTTTATACGAAAACAGACCGCAAGATGTCAGCCGAAAATTTATTGTTTACAAATCGTTTACAATTATTTCTTTACCTCGGCTTCCTCAGCCTTTCTCGCGTCCTCCAGCTTCTTGCGATGGTGGGCGAGCTTCTTTACGGCGTAGTCCTCCTTGATGGTCTGCTTGCCGCGCTCAATGGCGAGGGCGTTGTCGGGGATATCCTTCGTGATGGTCGAGCCCGCCGCCGTATAAGCGCCATTGCCGACCCGAACGGGCGCAACGAGGTTGGTATTGCAGCCGATGAAGGCGTTATCGCCAATGACCGTGCGGAATTTCTTGTCGCCGTTGTAGTTGACCGTCACGACGCCGCAGCCGAAGTTGACGTTCGCACCCACGTCCGAATCTCCCACGTATGTAAGGTGAGCCACCGCCGTATACTCACCGATGTCGGAATTCTTGATCTCAACAAAATCGCCGATCTTCGCACCCTTTCGGATACGGCTTCCCGGGCGAACCTGCACGAATGGTCCTATCTTCACATGATCCTCGATGACCGAGTCGAAAGCCTGCACGTAATTGAGGTCTACCCCGTTCCCGACGGTGCAGTTCTCGATAACGCAGCCGCTGCCGATGATGCAGTTCTCGCCGATAGACGTCCTGCCGCGCAGCACCGCCCCCGCATGGATAACCGTCCCCTGCCCTATCGTCACGGAGTTGCCTATGGAAACGCCGTCGGTGCAGGTGAATTCTATGCCGTTTTCAAGGTGCCTGCCGATGACCTCCGCACGGGCTGCGTCATTGAGAGCCAGCAGAGAGCGGCGGTCGTTCGCGCCGAGTACAACGTTGGGGTCATGGGAGGTATAGGCTTCGGCGCGTTTGCCCGCCGCTATGAGCAGCCCTATGCAGTCGGTGAGGTAATACTCGCCCTGCGCGTTATCGTTGGTCAGCTCGCCCAGAACTTCGAGCAGGTCGGCAGTCCTGAACCAGTAGCAGCCCGAATTGACCTCCGTGACCGCCAGCTGTGCGGGGGTGCAGTCCTTATGCTCGACTATGGCGGAAAGCCCGTTCTCCCCGCGTATAATGCGCCCGTAGCCCGTGGGGTCGGGTATCATGGCGGTAACGACCGTCACGGAATTATCGGCGGCGGTATGACATTTGAGGGCGTCGTTTATGGTCTCGGCGTCGATGAAAGGCGCGTCGCCGTTTAAGATAAGCACATTCCCGTCGGCGTACTCCTTCATAAGCTCCTCAGCCTGCATTACGGCGTGACCCGTACCGAGCTGTTCCTCCTGTAAAACGGAGCTTATCTCCGCCTTGGACTTTCTTGCGGCGAGGTAGTCCTCTATCATATCGGCGCGGAAGCCCTTGACCACGCAGATTTTTTCAAGCCCCGCGTTCTCGCAGGCGGTGAGCACCCATTCTATCATCGGCTCGCCCAGCACGCCGCAAAGCACCTTGGGCTTATCCGACCTCATTCTCTTACCCTGTCCTCCCGCGAGGACTATTGCCATATCCTTCATGATGACCTCCGATTTTAAAGTGATATATATATATTATAGTATTATTTTCGACACTTGTCAAGTGCGGGGAGCGAAATATCATAAGGATTTCACGGGGCATACACTATAGCGCGGAGCGTTTCCCATGCACAAATATCCCCTTACTCGCTTACTATGTAATCGGGGGTGATCTGATTTATGAGAACGGGCAGGAGCTCGCTTTCCCGCAGGCTCTCCACCGCGCTTATAACAGCGGCGGCGGTGCTGGGGGCGGCGTTTTCGGCTATGTATTCCTCCATGCGCGGACAGGCGCGGGAGGTCTGCGGGTTAAGGGTCAAAAACGAGGTAAACAGCATAGTCGCCGAGGAAACTCTCGCGTATATTGCGGACAGGGACTTGAACACGCTCATATGCCGAAGCGACAGCGAAACGGGCATGGTCACGGCAGACGCCGCAGCCGTCACCGCCCTCGAAAGCTCCCTGCGCGGCAGCATAAACCGCAGGCTTGCGGAGCTGGGGAACGCGGATATCGGCGTACATATCGGGACGCTCACGGGCTTTTCGGCGCTTAACGAACGAGGTCCCGAGCTCAGAATGGTATTGCAGCAGGAGGGCGCCGCAGAAACTTATGTTGCCGCCGAGTTCACCGAAGCGGGGGTGAACCAGACCCGATATTCCCTGCGGCTGAAAGTAAAAGTGAGCGTCCTCGCGCAGCTCCCGGGCTACAGCAAGACGGTCACGACCGAATCGGAACATATTCTCTGCGACACCGTGATAATAGGCGGCGTACCGAACCATTATTACGAGGGCTATCGGCAGTCCTCGAACCCGTCCAGCAGCTTGTAGAGCAGGCGGTACAGCTCCGCCGCTTCATCGGCTTCGAGCTTCACGCAGCAGGCTATTCCCGCGGGGACTTCCCGCGCTTTCTCGGCTAAGGCACTGCCCTCCTCTGTTATCGAAGCTATCAGCACTCTCTCGTCCTCCGCCGAGCGGTGGCGGGTGATGAAGCCCTTGCTTTCAAGGCTTTTGAGGACGGGGGTGAGGGTGCCGCTGTCAAGAAAGAGCCTCTGTCCCAGCTCCTTGACGCTTATGCTCTCCCGCTCCCAGAATACCATCATCGCCACGTACTGGGTGTAGGTCAGCCCTATCTCATCGAGCAGAGGGCGGTAATGTGCGATAAGCCTGCGGGAAGCCGCGTAAAGCGGGAAACACAGCTGATTATCGAGCTTCAATTCCTCATAGACTTTGCTCATTTTTACAGCAGCTCCTTAATGTGAGACTCTATCTTCGCGGGGGTATCTGCGGGACCGAAGCGGTCAACGACCTTGCCGTTGCGGTCAACGAGGAATTTGGTGAAGTTCCACTTGATCTTGCTGCCCAGCAGACCGCCCTGCTGTTCTTTGAGGTAGGTATAGAGGGGAGATTCGTTATCGCCGTTGACCTCTATCTTGGAGAACTGCCTGAACGAAACGTCGTATTTCAGCTTGCAGAAGCTGACGATCTCTTCATTGGTCCCGGGAGCCTGATTGCCGAACTGGTTGCAGGGGAAGTCGAGTATCTCGAGCCCCTTGTCCTTGTAGTCCTTATAGAGCTTTTCGAGCCCCTCATACTGGGGCGTGAAGCCGCAGCCCGTAGCGGTATTGACGATGAGCAGCACCTTGCCCTTGAACTCCGAAAGACTAACGTCATTGCCCTTGGTATCCTTAACGATGAAATCATATAAACTCAAAATATATCCCACTCTTTCCACTATAGCAATCCAAGAACCCTTGCAGTGCGACAGCACGGCTGCGGTCGTTTTCCTTGCACTGTGAAATTTTCTCTCGAAATCTTTATGCTGCTATTTTCTTGGATTGCTATAAGATTTTGCTAAATTCGATTTAGCTTGATTTAATTATACACAACGTATTGTGTTTTGTCAAGGGGAGATATGCGATATCCGATTAACTTTTGATGAATTTTTTTAATACTAATTCCTAAAAGGTTAGTATAATAGACTCAAAATGCATTGGCGTTTTTTTGCACTCTCAACAAAGCGCCTGTTTTCCAATTGTGCAATAGGACGAAATTTCAAAAAATCATTTCAGCGTATTGACATCATGTCAGAATGGTGCTATAATATCTGTAATGACACGATGTCAGAATACGACCGAGGAGTGATACTTATGAAGAAAAGCATTGATACAAAACTTGCGCTCTACCCCACGCCCGTGACCGTGATCGGTACAATGAACGGCGATAAGCCGACATGGACTCTTGTTGCGCATATCGGCATCATCGGGCATGACCGTATCCTTATAAGCCTTGCCGAACCGCATTTTATAAATCATCTTATCAAGGAGAACGGAAAGCTGTCCGTAAGCCTTGTGACAGAAGAAATGCTCCCTGCTGTTGATGTTTCGGGTTCTGTTACGGGGGCTAAGGCTGACAAGTCCGATCTGTTTGAATATGAGCTTGGCGAAAACGGTACACCTATTATCAAGGCGGCTGATCTTACACTCGAATGCTCCGTGGCTGACATTTACAAGACGCCGAACTTCGAGAGCTTCATCTGCACGATAGACAACACCTACGTTGAGGAAAGCTGCCTGAATGATAAGGGCAAGCCCGATTACACAAAGATCAGACCGGTGCTGTTCGAGTTCCCGAACTATCAGTATCTGCGGACAGGCGATGTGATCGGCAAGTGCCTGAGCTTTAAGGAGGCGAGGTAATGCCAAAGGGTTCACCCGAACTGACCGCTTCACGCAGGGAGGAGATCGTGAATGCCTGCGAAAAGCTCTATCAGACCATGAGCTTCAAGGAGATCACCCTCAAGGAAATAAGCATCTCGACCAGCTTCTCCCGTCCGTCCATATACAATTATTTTCAGACCAAAGAAGAGATATTCCTCGCTCTTATGCAGCGTGAATACGAGCGGTGGGCGGCGGAAGTCGATACACTTGCCGAGGAACATGACCTCATGTCTGCAAATGACTTTGCAGCAGCATTGGCGCACTCTCTCGAAAAGCATGAACAGCTGTTGAAGCTCCTTGCTATGAATCACTATGATATGGAGGAAAACTCACGCCCCGAACGGCTTACGGAGTTCAAAGTCGCATATGCGGCTTCTCTTGACGCGGTGAGGGCTTGCATTAGAAAGTTCTTTCCCGAGAGGGACTGTGAGAGTTTTATCTTCGTATTTTTCCCGTTTTTGTTTGGTGTCTACCCGTATTCCGTGGCAACGCAAAAACAGCTCGACGCCATGCGTGAAGCAAAAATGGAGTTTAAGATGCACAGTATTTTTGAGATCGTTTATTCCTGCGTTTTACAATTGTTGGGAGGTATAAAATGAAATACACAATGCTCGGAAATTCGGAACTGAAAGTATCCCGTATCTGCATGGGCTGCATGGGCTTCGGTGACGCCCGGAGCGGTCAGCATTCGTGGACGATAGACGAGGAGCATTCCCGTGAGATCATAAAGCGCGGGCTTGACCTCGGGGTGAATTTCTTTGATACGGCTATAGCCTATCAGTCGGGAACGAGCGAGCAATACGTCGGCAGGGCGCTTCGTGACTTTGCAAAGCGTGATGAAGTCGTGGTCGCAACAAAATTCCTGCCGAGAACACCTGCGGACATCGAAGCAGGTATCAGCGGTCAGGCGCACATCGAGCGTATGATAAACAAGAGCCTTGAAAATCTCGGCATGGACTATGTCGATCTATACATCTATCATATGTGGGATTGGAACACGCCTGTCTATGACATTTTAGACGGACTCAACAGAATAGTCAAGGCAGGAAAGGCACGTTATATCGGCATTTCCAACTGCTATGCCTGGCAGCTCGCAAAGGCGAATGCACTTGCGGAAAAAGAGGGCTTTGCGAAATTTATTTCCGTTCAGGGACATTACAATCTTATCTTCCGTGAGGAGGAGCGTGAAATGGCTATGCTCTGCGCGGAGGACAACATCGCCATGACACCCTACAGCGCACTCGCAAGTGGAAGGCTCAGCCGACTTCCCGGGGAGACTTCAAAGCGTGCCGAGGAAGACACCTATGCAAAATTCAAGTATGATGCTACCAAAGAGCAGGACGAAGTGATAATCAGGCGTGTGGCTGAAATTGCACAAAAGCACGGAGTCTCCATGACCGAAGTAAGCCTTGCGTGGCTCCTCACAAAGGTGACTTCTCCCGTTGTCGGGGCGACAAAGCTGCACCATATCGAGGGCGCTGTAAAGGCAGTTGAGCTTAAACTCACCGATGATGAGATCGTCTATCTTGAAGAGCCCTATGTACCTCATGCGCTTGCAGGGGTGATGGCGCAGAACAAGCCCGCAAACAAGAATGAAAAGCACGTTTGGTCTACAGGCAGTCAGAAAATATAATACTAATCCCTAAAAGGTTAGTAGACAAAGATTTGTGCTGATATTTTCTTGGATTTGCTATAGTAGCATATTTTTCGTCAAGCGGCAATACGGCAAGGTCGATCCGTCGGCTAAGGATATTGAAGCTCTATCGGCAATGAGCTAATAAAGAACCGCACAAAGACTGCCTGACAGCTTTGTGCGGTTCTTCATTAGTTTATGCTGCTATCGGAAGATGAAAAGCGAGATTCTTTCCACGCCTTAACATTTTACTTGCTAAGGTCTATGCTCCGTACCTTTTCTCTCAGCGGCAGCACGAAGGGCGCCGATACCGAAAGCTCGTCTATGCCCATTCTGAGGAATGTTTCGGTGAGGGTCAGGTCTGCCGCCAGCTCTCCGCATATGCCTATCCACGCGCCGTTCTCGTGGGCGTTCTTTGCCGACATCTCTATGAGCCGCAGAACTGCTTCATGGTGCGTGTCAACGAAGGCTTCGAGCTTCGCGTTCTGACGGTCGCAGGCAAGGGTGTACTGGGTCAGGTCGTTGGTGCCGACACTGAAAAAGTCCACCATTGGCGCCAGCTTGTCGCTTATGACCGCCGCCGCAGGTGTCTCTATCATAATGCCTATCTCCGTGTTTTCGTTGAAAGCTATGCCCTCCCCGGTCAGCTCGCGCTTTACCTCGGCGCACATTTCAAGACACTTCTCCACCTCGGGGACGCTCGTTATCATCGGGAACATTATGCCTAAATTCCCGAACGCCGAAGCCCTGAACAGCGCCCTTAACTGGGTCTTGAATATCCCGGGACGGGTCAGGCATATCCTTATGGCGCGGAAGCCCAGCGCGGGATTTTCCTCCTTGTCAAGCCCGAAATATCCAATCTGCTTATCGGCGCCGATGTCCAGCGTCCTGATGATGACCTTTTTCCCCGCCATGCTTTCGAGGACCTTCTTGTAAGCCGCGAACTGCTGCTCCTCGGTGGGGTAGTCCTCGCTTTCGAGGTACAGGAACTCGCTTCGGAAAAGCCCTATGCCCCCCGCGTCATTGGCAAGCACCGCGCCTATACCGCCGACGCCGCCGATGTTCGCGTATATCTTCACGCTCCGCCCGTCGAGGGTAACGTTCTCCTTGCCTTTTAGCTCCTGCAAGAGCTGTTTTTTGCGGATATCCTCCGCCTGCTTCGCTTCAAGACGCGCCATAGTTTCCTCGTCGGGATCGACGAATATCTCACCCGTGTGACCGTCAACTATCATCATGTCGCCGTCCCTGATACCTTCAAGGAACTCGCTCCCCGCGCCTATGACCGCCGCGATGTTCATGTTACGCGCCAGTATCGCCGTGTGGGAATTTGACGAGCCGTAAGCCGTCACGAACGCCAGCACTTTGTCCTTATCGAGGGACACCGTTTCGCTCGGAGCGAGGTCGTCGGCGCAGATTATCGCCTTATCGTCCGAAAGACCCCCGCCGCTCCCGCCGCCCGAAAGACAGGCTATCAGACGGTTCGAGATGTCCTTGACGTCAGCCGAACGCGCCTGCATATAGGCATCGTCCATTGCGGCGAACATATCCGCGAAGTTGTCCGAGGTCACTGCCACCGCGTACTCGGCGTTGACCTTCTGGGTCTCGATTATGCTCTTTATCGAATCGTTGTAGTCCTCATCGTCGAGCATCATAATGTGTATCTCAAATATCTCGGCGTTGGCTTCGCCCACCTCTTTGAGGGCTTTCTCGTAAATGGCGGTGAGCTGTTCCACAGCCTTCTGCTTGGCGGTCTCGATACGCGCAAGCTCCGCCGCCGTGTCCTCGATAACGGTACGGCGGACAGCAGCCGCCTGTCGCTTGAAAACCGAGACCCTGCCTATCGCAACAGCCCCGTAAACTCCCTTGCCCTTATAAACGATCATACTGTCCACCCGACCTTTCGGAAAAATTATCAGAGATTAGCGTTCATGAATTCTTCGAGAGCCGCAGCAGCAGCAGCCTCGTCGCCGCCATCTATCTTAAACTTCACGGTATCGCCGCACTTCACGCCAAGCCCCATGAGCTTCATCAGAGCGCTGCCGCTTACGGCAGGCTTACCCTCTTTCTCGATGGTAACGGCAGTGCCCGAAAAGCTCTTTATCAGCTTAACGAGATTTCCCGCAGGTCTTGCATGGATACCGAGGGCGTCCTTGATGGTGTAGGTAAATTCTTTCATGATAGTTTCTTCCTTTCTTGACAAAAAACTCAAATATCTGCATCATGCATCTCGTCCCGCGTGGGATAAGACGCTATCGCACCTTTTTTGGTAACGCTGACGGCGCAGAAGGCGTTCGCAAATGCAAGACATTCCGTCAAAGCCTGCTCCGATAAGCCGTCAAGTGTTTCGGGGGTCACGCCGACCTCACGGAGCTTATAGAGGAAAGCCCCCGTAAAGCCGTCCCCCGCGCCCGTGGTGTCCACCGCCGCGACCTTCCGCGCGGGAGCAAACGCCTTCGCCGCTTTGGTGTAGGCATACGCCCCGCCGCTGCCGCAGGTGTAGAGCAGGAGCTTCACGCCCTGCCCGAAAAGGCTCTCCGCGGCTTTCCCGATGTCCGAGAAGCCCGTCACGAACTCCAGCTCGTCCTCCGAGAGCTTCACGATGTCGGCGGCGGGAATGAACTCCCTCACCGCACTTTTCAGCGCTTCCCTGCTCTCCCAGAGGTTGAACCGAAGGTTCGGGTCGAAGCTGACTATGCCGCCCCGCCGCTTCATTATCTCTACTGCACGTTTATGCGCCTGCTTCATCGGGAAATCGCCTATGGAAACACTGCAAAAATGCAGGGCGAACACCTCGTCGAAATGCTCCTCCCTCACGTTTTCGGGGGAGCATAGCATATCCGCCGAGGGCTTGCGGTAGAATGAGAACGTCCTTCCGCCGTCGGGGTCTAAGGAAACGAACGCCAGCGCGGTGTTCGCCTTGTCGGTCAGCGAAACGCAGCTTATGTCCACGCCGACCCCTTCAAGCTCGCGGAGTATCTTGTGCCCGAAGGGGTCGTCCCCCAGCTGTGTGAGCATTCTCGACCTGCCCCCGAGCCGCGAGAACGCCGCGCAGACGTTCGCGGGCGCACCGCCGACCTTCGGCGAGAAAGCCGTCACCTCGTCGAAGGCGCAGCCGCTCCTGTCGGGGATAAAGTCGATAAGCGCTTCGCCTATCGACATCAGCACATCATTCATCACGTATCACCTCCATAGCTCTGAGCGGGTAAACGCTGCCCTCAATGCCGTCCGAATGCAGCCGCACCGTCATTTCCCCGGGGTAGAAGCGCGTACTCATGACCGCTTCGCCGCCGTTTAGGAATATCTCCAGGGACGATGTATCGGCGACTATCTCTATCCCCGTGAACCTGCCTATCTTCGCGCGTCTGATATCACGTCCGCAGCCGACTTTATCATTCGTAAAGCGCAGATTGAACACACCGTCCGCAAAGCTCATCTCAAGCATATCCTCGAATGTCAGCTTAAAGCGCTCCCGCTCCGCGAGGGAAGCGAAATAGAACGGCAGTCCCGCTTCGAGTGTCCCCCCGTCGGCTAAGCTCACGGGTCTGCCTTTGAGGGCGTTAAGCTCCCGCATGGGGCGCTGATAAATGCCGCCCTCTCTCCCCGCCGTCAGTTCACGCGGCAGGGTCAGACAGTGCTGACGTCCCTGCGAAACGGTGGGGTTCGTGTAGGGGATATCGCCTATGCCCATCCAGCCGATAAGCAGCCGCCTGCCATCGGGAGCTTCAAAGCTCTGGGGGGCGTAGAAGTCGAAGCCGCAGTCCCACTCGCGGTAATCCCGCGGCTCGCCGTCCCTAAGCTCGAAGTACCCCGAGCTGTAGACGTTCTGATACATAAACTCTCCATGCGGCACGCCCTGGGGCGAAACGCTCAGGAAACGCCTTTCGCTTAGCACAAATTCGTCGGGGCACTCCCACATATAGCTCCCGTCCCCGCCGAACAGAGTGCTGTCATAAGTCCAGTTCAGCAGGTCGTCGGAGGTATAGTACAGCACGCAACCTCTGTCATCGAGGGTCCTTGCGCCCAGCACCATTCTGTAGCGCCCGTCCTCCTCCCATACCTTGGGGTCGCGGACATGGCAGGAGCAATATTCGGGGTAGTCGGAGTTGCGGAGCAGCGTTCTCTTTTCGCTCATGTCGTGACCGTTCCCGGTGGTCACGAGGATAACGTTTGCTCCCCTGCCGCTCGTGATGTAGTCATGCTCGCCCTCCTCCTTGACGTTGCCCGTGTAGAAGAGGTACAGCAGACCGTCCTTCACCAGCCCGCAGCCCGAATACACGCCGCTGCGGTCGTCGGGGGTATCGGGGTAAAGCACCGTCCCCGTAAAGCGGTAGTTCAGCAGGTCGGGGCTTTCAAAATGCCCCCAGCACTTGCGCCCGCTCCCATCGGGGCTGTCGGGCGAATACTGGAAATAGATATGGTATTTGCCGCCGAAACAGGACAGCCCGTTGGGGTCGTTGAGCCAGCCGCTCTGCGGTTCGAGGTGCAGGAGCTGCTTGTGATCGTTTTTCATAGCTGTCATGCCTTCTTTGTCGATATCAGTTTGTCGAGATAGCTCACCTCGCCCTCGGCAGCCTTTACTATCTCGGAATAATCGTCGGGGTTCGTGATGATAACGGGAGTTATGGTCTTGTATCCCTTGCTCTCGATAAGCGCCTTGTCAAAGGTTATGAGTGTCTGTCCGCGCTTGACTTTATCGCCCTCGGAAACGTGAGCGGTGTAGCCCTCGCCGCCGAGCTCCACGGTGTTTATGCCGATGTGGATAAGCATTTCCATGCCGTTATCGAGGGTCAGACCTATGGCGTGGTGAGTGTCGAAAAGGGTGCTGACCTCGCCGTCGGCGGGTGCTACTACCTTGCCCTCGGAGGGATCGACAGCCGCGCCCATGCCGAGAACGTCGGAAGCAAAAGTCTCATCGGGAACGTCAGCCATGAGGACTGCCCTGCCCTTTAAGGGGGAATATACGCAGTTGTCGTCATACACCGCGTCAGCCTTTACAGGCTCGCTGTCCGAAGCCGAAGGAGCTTCTGTGCTCTCCTCTGCCGCGTCCTTGTAGAGTATCCACGAGAGTATGAATGCTACAACAGCCGCCACCGCAAAGGTCAGCAGGTAGCCTAAGAAGCTGTCTGTGGTGATAAGGAAGCCGAATATGCCCGTAACGCCGTTCGCAGTTGCGTAAACGTTCATTATGGAGGATACTGCCGCACCGCAGGCACCGCCTATCATGCCTGCTACGAGAGGCTTCACGAAGCGTACATTCACACCGAATATCGCAGGCTCGGTAATGCCCATGAACGCAGAGAGCGAAGCAGGCAGAGCCATAGACTTTATCTTTCTGTTGTGGGTCTTGACCGCAACGGCGAGGGCTGCCGCGCCCTGTGCAACGTTTGCGGCTGTGGCTATGGGCATCCAGATATTCTTACCGCTGTCGGCGAGCATCGAAAGCTCTATGGCGTTATACATATGATGAACGCCCGCAACAACGGTCGGAGCGTAAGCCGCGCCCATGAGGAACGAACCTATGCCGTAGGGTATGGAGATGAGCCACTGTGCGCCCGAGAGCACCCATGTTTCGAGCTGGGAGAATACGGGACCTATGACCGTCATGGTGAAGAATCCCGTCACAAGTACCGACACCAGCGGGGTCACGAACAGGTCGAACATCTCGGGAACGACCTTATGCAGCTTCTTCTCGATGACCGAGAGCAGCAGCACCGCGATGACTACGGGGATAACGTGACCCTGATAGCCCGTGTTCTGAATGTCCCAGAGACCGAACCACGACCAGAGGGTCTGCGTTTCCGTACCGCCGCCGACCGCCCATGCGTTGACGAGGTTCGGGTGTATCATTATCATGCCTATAACGGCGCCGAGGTAGGTGTTCGCGCCGAAGATCTTAGCCGCGCTCACCGCAATGAGTATCGGCAGGAAGGTCAGCGCCGCGTTCGAGAATATGTCGAGCAGCGTGAACAGCTGCGAGCCCGCCATGTCGGGGAACGCCTTTGACAGACCGCCCAGCAGTCCGCAGAGAAGACCCGTCGCCACGATAGCGGGGATTATCGGCACGAATATGTCGCCCAGCGTCTTTATCGCCCGCTTGTACCACGGGGCTTTCGCCGCCGCAGCCTTCTTTACATCGTCCTTCGACGCGGCTTCGATGCCCGCCATCGCTATGAACTCATCGTACACCTTGTTGACCGTGCCCGTACCGATGATTATTTGCAGCTGTCCCGCCGCCTCGAAAACGCCCTTGACGCCCTCGATATTTTCGAGCACCGATTTTTTCACCTTTCCGTTGTCGGCTATAACGAGCCTCAAACGTGTCGCGCAGTGAGCCGCGCTTGCGAGATTATCCTTGCCGCCGATAGCGGTAAGTATCTCGGACGCACATTTCCTGTAATCCATAAAAGCCCCTCCCTGTTACCTGATAATGTTTCATAACGTTCGTTTCATACTGTTTATGATACCGGTTTCATTCATTGAATACATTATATCACGATACGGGAAAAAAGTCTATTGACGGATAGCAAGAAATTTCACACTGCTTTCGGTAGGTTTCACACAGTTTCATATTATTTCTTTGTGCGCATCGTCGATTCCCTTTCGATCACATCGAATTCCAGCTGCAATACGCGGTGTACAGACCCCCGTTCCCGCAGCTGCGAGAGCAGCATCTTAGCGCCCTCCTCACCTGCCGTTCCGTAGTGCAGATGTACCGAACTCAGGGGCGTCAGAAGCACCCTCCCCATGCGGGAATCCCCCACGCCGCCTATCATGACGTCCTCGGGGATACGAATGCCCTGCTCGTGACAGTACAGCATAGCCCCCGCCGCGATGTTGTCGGTGGCGCAGAAAATGCAGTCGGGACGCACTCTCCCCGAAAATATCTGCTTCGCCTTTTCGTACCCCGAATCCATGTTGAACTTCGCCACCTCCATGAGCCGCGGGTCGGGGGTGAGCCCGTGGTCGAGCAGCGCCTTCTCAAAGCCCTTGCGCCTGTCCAGCCCCGCAGCCTTGTCCTCGGGGTCGGCACCGATGAAAGCGGGCGTTTTCGCGCCCTTTTCGAGCATGAGCGAGGTCATGGCATACGCCGCGCCGAGGTCGTTGTGACACACGCAGTTGAAGCCCTTGAACTGCTGCCCGACTATCACCACGGGAACTCGCATTTTCGACAGCAGAGTGCGGTGGAGCTCCGTGAAAACGCTCGCCAGAAGTATCACCCCGTCAACGCGGTTGTGCCGCAGCAGTTCGAGGGAGCTTATCTCGCGGTTGTAGTCGTTCGCGGTGTTGACCAAAAGCAGCTCGAAGCCGTGCTGTCCTAAGACGCGGCTTATGCCCTCGGTCACGCGGGAAATGCTCTCGCTGGAGAGCTTAGGCAGTATGACCCCCACCAGCTTCGTGACCTTGTTCTGCACAGTCCGTGCCGAGCGGCTGGGCTCGTAGCCCGTGCGCTCGATGGCGGCTTCGATCTGCGCCCGCTTGTCCTCCGAGAGGTAGCCGTCATTGAAATACCTGCTCACCGCCGAGACCGAGACTCCTGCCTCCTTTGCAAATTCCGATATGTTCATCATCATGCCTCCCTTTACGATCTCATTATATCACTTCTGTTCTGAAATTTCAATGTTGATTTCACACAAATTTTCAGTATGCGAATTATCACATTTTCCGACAGTCAGGCACAAAAAAGCGCCCCGATGCCCGGAGCGCCTGTCATATCGTTTCACATCATTTTTTGTAAGCCGCGATTATCTCGCCGATGTAGGCGGTGTGCATATCGCCGTCGGTGTAGAAAGCCGAAAGATTCTCCCCGCCGATGAAGTTCTCGGCGCTCATCTCGGCGCAGTAAGTCTTTTTGCAGACGAGTATGAGGTCGGCTTCCTCGTAAGCGAGGGCACCGTCCGCGTCAAGCGCCGTAAGACCCGCGGCAGCCGCCTTACCGTTGGGCTCGAAGTCCTTCCCCGACTTGCTCCCGCAGAAGCCGAGGGCTTTCTTCAGCTCATCTGGGTAGAAGCTGACGGTGAACAGCTCCGCGCCGTCGATGAATCCCTTTGTATGGCGGGACTGTCTTATCGCCACCGTCACCGAGGGCTTGTTCCACATCACGCCCATGAATCCCCATGAGATCGTCATGGTATTCCCCGACTGCGGCGTTCCCGCCGAGACCAGCGCCCAGCGGTCGCCGATGGCATGGAAGGGGTTGATGTCGAGCGTTTTAACGTCCGCGGGCGCAAAGCCCAGTTCCTTCATTCTGTCTGTCATGTAAAGACCTCCTTATTCCGTAAGCTCGGATATGTTTATTTCAAGCTCACCGCCAAATATCCCGACGGGTACGCTTTTATCAAATGCATAAAACGAAAAGTCCGATTTTTCACCGAAGGCGAATACCATAGTACGTTTGATATCGGGGTCTATTATCCAGTATTCCCGAACCCCTGCTCTGCGGTAGATATCGGTTTTTTGGTTATAGTCATAGCCCTTGTTCGATGATGTTATCTCTATCACGAGATCGGGCGCACCGTTTATTCGTTTACCGTCATTTTTGGAGCGGTCGCAGTTTACAAGTACATCGGGCTGCACCACATGATAGTCATCAAGCACCGCGTCAAAGGGCGAGGGAAATACCTCGCAGTCCCCACCCTTTGAAGCAATAAAGGCATCTATCTTTGCAGAGAGCCTCATCACGAGTTTTTGATGCAGGGCGCCCGGAGAAGCCATTCCAGTGACCACAACGCCGTCTATCAGTTCGCATTTCTTATTTGTCTCCGGGAACATCTCCAGAAACTCTTCCGCCATAATAAGCTCATCATGCATCGGAAGCGACATGATATATACCTCCTCGTAATATCGAAAATCATAATGTGTAAGGCTGACCGTACTGCACAAACCGATGTAGGGCGGGGGCTTGCTCCCGCCTGCCTTGCGGCAGGTTTGGGGTTTCACGAAATGCGCTTCGCTGTTTCGTGAAATTAAATCGGCGATACGTCTTGTTCACGTTACTTTGTGCGGGTCGGGACGTTTCTGCCCTTACTGCACGATTTTTTGTATCGCCGATTTAACTTGGTCTTTAGGTCTTGCGTTTCTTTGGTGCGTTTTGCGGTTTTGGGCGGCT
>CACZJT010000046.1 GCA_902781565.1 uncultured Ruminococcus sp. | reverse complement strand
CGCCGTTCGATCTGCACAATTCTGTGTAGGGTGGGGGCTTGCCCCCACCTCGGATTACAACAAATGCTACGTTGACCACAGTCATTGTAGGGGCGAGCAAGTATTAACGAAGTTAATACCCTCGCCCGTGATTACCTGCGGGTTCGGTAGGCTTATGCCTGCCTGACGGCAGGTTTGGGGTTGTGCAAAAATCGCGTTCGCTCTTTTGCACAATTAAATCGGCGATACATCTGTTCACGGGACGTTGGCTTGATTTGGTAGTTTCTGCCCTTACTGAACGATTTTCTTTGATATCGCCGATTTAAATGGGGCGGTCGGCTTGCGTTTCTCGGTGGCGTTTTGTGATGACGGTACGTTTGCTTTTTGCGCCTTCGGCGCAACGGGGGCTCTGCCCCCACGCTAACTGCGTTCGCTCCCCTGCAAGGGCTCCTCGCCCTTGACCTCGGCAAGGGGCTAACGCCGCCCCTTGCATCCGGCGTGTTTGTGCTACAGAGTGTCGCTTTCTTTATTTGTGCTTGCGGTCATTTTACACTTTCTTTTTGCGGCTTCGGCGGAGCGCGTTTCGCTTGCAAAACCGCATCCGCATAAACGTCCGCCGCAGGCGGACACCTTCAATTCCGAATTCCGCATTCCGAATTATCCTGCCCCATAAATTATGATTTTCCGATATCTTCAAACTGTTTCAGATAATCGCGGATATAGCTCTCCGATCTGTCATAGGTCATGAGCACTATCCCCGCTGCCATGACGCCGAGGGTCACTACAGCGCCTATCGTTATTTTAAGCACCGTCAGCAGCACGGCAAACAGGAAAGTCACCGTGAACCACGTCGAGATCATCGCCATAGACCACGCCGTTCGGCGTATCATTCCCTCTATGACGGCGCCCTTGCCGTCTTCGGTCTTTGTGACAGTCCCGAAGAACCCCGCCGAGGAGCCGTCGTGCTTCTTGGCGCGGTGGTAGAATATCTCGGAATTTATAACGCCGTCCTTTTTCACGCAGGAACCGTAATAGCAGTTTTCGAGCCTGTGAGCCTTGATGAAAGAGCTCGCCGCCACAAGCGAGGGTCGGCGGGTGTATTCCACCATGTCGCGGGTCATTTTCTCGCGGCACTGCTTCGCCGTAAGCGATGTGGTGATCCTGATCTTTTTCGGAAAAAGCAAAAACATCTCAATATTCCTCGGGGATAAAAACTTTGTCGTTCATCTTGATCTCGCCGCCCTGTGCAGCGTCAACGTACATTCCGTAAATACAGCCGCAGGCGGGGCATTTGAACTGGTGGAACAGCTTCTGCTTGTAGAATTTCCCGTCCACGATGACCTTATCGAGGGGGCAGCTCTGATATACGATCTCAAGCCTGTCCGCCAGCACCATTCTCATGAAGCTGTCCAGGCACATCATATATTCCTGCGGGTTGTGTATCTTGACAAGCGGTATATCCCCGCAGAAAACGCACCTGTCCTTTTCGGTCTTAACTATAGGCAATTTGTTTGCACTCCTTTTTGGTCGCTCCGTTTTGCGGAGCTGAAAAAATAAACATAGATCATAATTTGCAGGGCAGACCGTGTTGCATTGTTTGGTGTAGGGGGTACGAACTATGTTCGTACAGGGCTTGCCCCGACCTCCTTTAACGCACGCCCAATGTAGGGGCGAGGGAAACCTAAAGGTTTCTCGTATTAACGAAGTTAATACCCTCGCCCGTGTAGACTTTTTGGGTTCGGCTGATTTCTGCCTGCCTTGCGGCAGGTTTGGGGTTTCACGAAATGCGCTTACGCTGTTTCGTGAAATTAAATCGGCGATACATCTGTTCTCGGGACGTTGGCTTGATTTGGTAGTTTCTGCCCTTACTGCACGTTTTTTGGTATCGCCGATTTAACTTGGACTTTCGGTCTTGCGTTTCTCGGGTACGTTTTGCGATTTTGGGCGGCTGTGTTTCTTGCGCCTTCGGCGCAACGGGGGCTCTGCCCCCACGCGCTTCGCGCTCCCCTGCCAAAGGGCTCCTCGCCCTTTGGAATCCTCGCCAGCCTCGCGCGGCTGGACCCGCTTGCTGTGCTGCATGGTGCGCTTTCCCTACTTTGTGCTTGCGGTCAATTGGCGCTTTGACTTGAATCATGCGGAGCGCAGCATCCGCATATCCGTCCGCCGCAGGCGGACACCTTCAATTCCGCATTCAGCATTCCGCATTCCGAATTCCCCTTACAGCAGCTCCGTCAACGCTCCGTCCAAGCCCTCGGCTTCGAGCTGCTTGGCTATCAGCATGGCGTTGAATACGCTCCCGAAATCCTCACCGAGGGTGATGTCCGCGGGCTCGGACTTGCCCTGCATATCCTTCAGCTTCGCGGTGCCGCTCTCAAGCTCGCTGTCGCCTATCATCACCGAGAACTTAGCCCCGATCTTGTCGGCATACTTCATCTGTGCGCGGACAGACCTGCCCACCACGTCGCATTCGGCTCTCACACCGTCGGCGCGAAGCTCGCGGCAGAGCTGCATAGCCTTCACAGCTCCCGCTTCGCCCATAGAGCCTATGTAGATGTCGCAGGTCTCCTCATCGGCGAAATCCGCGCCCTGGTTCTCCATTGTGAGTATGAGCCTTTCAAGACCCATTCCGAAGCCCAGCGCGGGGCAGGGCTTGCCGCTTAACTGTCCGATCAGACCGTCGTACCGTCCGCCGCCGCAGACCGTTCCCTGCGAGCCTATGTCGTTGGAGATGAATTCGAACACCGTCTTGGTGTAGTAATCCAGTCCGCGGACTATCCTCGGGTTCACTGTGAACTCGATGCCCATAGCCGTGAGGTATTTTTTCAGGCTCTCGAAGTGAGTGCCGCACTCCTCGCAGAGGTAGTCGAGGATAACGGGAGCGTCCCCCGCGATCTCGGAGCATATCTCCGATTTGCAGTCCAGCAGTCGGAGGGGGTTCTTTTCGTAGCGGCTGTGGCAGGTGTCGCACATCTTGTCGAGGTGCGGCTTGAAGTAGTCGCGCAGCGCCTGCTGATATTTCGCGCGGCACTCGGGACAGCCGATGGAGTTTATGTTAAGTGTGATGTTTTTTAGCCCCGCCATGTCGAGGATAGACTTGCCGAGGGCTATGACCTCCGCGTCGGCGCGGGGGTCCTGCGTACCCGCCATCTCAACGCCGAACTGGTGGAACTCCCTGAGCCTGCCCGCCTGCGGCTTCTCGTGACGGAAGCAGGAGATCACGTAGAAAAGTTTCTGCGGAAGTCCCTCGTTGAGCAGACCGTTCTCGATGAGCGCCCGCATAGTCCCCGCCGTACCCTCGGGACGGAGGGTGTAGCTCGTGCCCTGTTCGCCCGTGCGTTCGGTGGCGGTGACGGAGTACATCTCTTTCTGTACCACGTCGGTGGTATCGCCCACGGAGCGCACGAAAAGCCCCGTGTCCTCGAATGTGGGGAAGCGTATCTCCTTGAAGCCGTAAGCCTCCGCCTGCGCCTTGACTATCGCCTCGACGGTGTTCCACTTATACATCTGCGAGGGTATGACGTCCCTCGTGCCGTTGGGCTTTTGTATCATAGGTTGTGCCATGTTTTACTTTCCTTTCCTGATATTGTATAGATCATAAAATATGTGTGTGAACGTGCTGTACAAAGCTTTTGTAGGGCGGGGGCTTGCTCCCGCCTTTTTTGACGTGCGCCTTGCTTACCTGCCTGACGGCAGGTTTGGGGTCTCACGAAATGCGATAGTCTGAACTTCGTTCAGACCCTGTTCCGTGAAATAAAATCGGCGATATGTGCGGTTCTCGGGACGTTGTGCGGGGCGGTTCGCTTGACCCTTACTGCACGTTTTCTTTTGATATCGCCGATTTAATTCGGGTCTTTCGGACTTGCGTTTCTTTTTCGGCTTTCTTATCTGTTCGGTCTTGCTGTGTCGCACCTTCGGTGCGATCGGGGGCTCTGCCCCAGTACTAACGAAGTTTGTGCCACCTCCGCCGGGTGGGACCCTTTTGAAAAAGGGTCTCCCCCGGACCCCCTCCTAAAACTTTTGGTCTGTCCTACTTTGTGCCGCTTTTCGACTTTGCGCCTGCGGTCAATTTGCACCCTGCATTATTTCATGCGGAGCGCAGCGACCGCAGAAAACTTTAGTTTTCCATCGTCCGCCGCAGGCGGACACCTTCAATTCCTCATTCCGAATTCATAATTCCGAATTGTCGATCCACCCGTTCCGCGCGTATTTTGCGAGCTTCATGCATTCTTTCCGCGCGGTGCGCCTGCCTTTCTCGCTCAGCCGCCAGTTATCCCGCGCGGTGCTGCCCCTCTGTACGGGACAGGGAATGAACTCGTACCCCGCCATATGCTTCTCCGCCAGAAGCAGCGACCTCCGCATATGGTACGCCGTCGTTACAAGTATTATTCGGCGGCAGAGCGGCAGTTCCCGCTCTATGACCTCCCGCGAAAAGCTCATGTTCTCGGCGGTGTTCAGCGATTTGTCCTCTGTGAGTATCCGTTCCTTCGGAACTCCCAGCCCCACCGCCGTTTCGAGCATGACCTCGTACTCGGGGCGCATATCGTAAAGCGCCTGCCGCTTGCCCCCCGTCAGCAGCAGCCTTTCAGCCCTGCCCTCGCGGTAGAGCCGCGCCGCTTCGGGAACGCGGTACTCCCGCGCCTTTCGGCTGCCGAGAACGAGGATAAGATCGCCCCGCTCACCCGTGTAGTCGAGCCCCCCGAACAGCAGCAGCTCGGTAAGCTCCTCAGTGAGGTCGTCCCCGGTGATGTCCGATAAGCGCATAAAGTCCTCCAAACCAAAAAGCGGCTGTCCCTCGCCAAAAGGGACAGCCGCAGCTGTGATACCACCCTTGATAGCCGTCGGGACGCAATACTCCCTCCGACCGCTCATCATCTCCTTAACGCAGAGGATACGCGCACGCTTGGACACGCGCGGGCTGATAGAGATGTCATAACCGAAGCCGCCCGCGAAACGCTCACACCACCCGTTTCTCGCTTTGTCGGACACCTGCCCCGCTGCTTTTCTCCGTTATAGCCTTTATTATATCAATTGTCAAATGCTCGCATCAGCACACTCAAATACCGTCAAGATTGGGATTGACGATGTTTCTCCAGTCTAAGTCGCCGCGGTCGAGAGCGTGTATCAGCGCTTCGGCGGTGGCGATGTTCGTGGCGACGGGGATATTGTGGACGTCGCAGAGTCTCAGAAGATTAGCCTCGTTGGGCTCGTGGGGCTTTGCGGAGATCGGGTCGCGGAAGAAGAGCAGCAGGTCTATCTCGTTGCAGGATATCCTCGCCGCTATCTGCTGTGCGCCGCCCTGAACGCCGCTCATGTACCTTTGTATGTGCAGTCCCGTAGCCTCGGAGACCAGCTTGCCTGTAGTGCCTGTTGCGCAGAGAGTGTTCCTGCTGAGAACGCCGCAGTAGGCAATGCAGAACTGTACCATGAGCTCTTTCTTGGTGTCGTGAGCTATCAATGCAATATTCAACGTCTATCACCCCGAAGTAGAATTTTGTGGAAATTTGTACGTGCCGTTACGCCTTGATCTCGATCGGTATCGAATCTCCCTTGACGCGCCTTGCGATGTTCGAGAAGGCGGCGAAAGCCTGCGTGCTCGATGCCAGTGCCGCGCCCTTGCCCGTTGACATGGGTATCTCAGGATCCTCGGGAACGACGCCTATGAGCTGAACGCCCACCGCGTCGATTATCATGTCGAGGTCGTCGATATCGTCGTTGTCAAATACTTTCTTGCTCGCCTTGTTGATTATAAGGCGCTGCTTCTTGTTGCTGCGCTTGTAGAATTCATCGGACATCATTCTCGCGTCGCGTATGCTGGTGGGGTCGATGGAGGTCACTACAAGGATAAGGTCGGAGTTGGTGACGATATCGAACACCGAGCCGTTTATGCCCGAGGAGGTGTCGATGATAACATACTCGAAATACTTTCTCATATCCGCCGCGATCTTCTCGATATCCTCGACTTTCAGCTGAACGAAGGGATCGGAGGGAGCGCAGAGTACCGAGAGATTGGTGGCGAGCTTGACGTCTATAGCGGCGTCATAAGCCTCGCAGTCGCCTTTCAGTACATCGCCGAGATCCTTCTCGACCCTGCCGCTTATGCCGAGCATGATGTCCATGCAGCGAAGCCCGAAATCGAGCTCTATTATGAGAGTACGCGCACCCTGCTTCGCAAGAGCGTAGCCGAGACAGGCGCTTATGGTAGATTTGCCGGTACCGCCCTTGCCGGAGGTCACCGCAATTATCTTAGACATATATTGATTTTTCTCCTTTCAAGCCGAATACCGCCCCGCCGTCGGGAGCATCGGTACGGCTGTGCATAGTGCTGCCTATTATATATTTTACCACATAATTCGGAAATGTCAAAGAAATTTTATGTAAAAATTTCAAAATCGTGAGTTTACATCAATTCAAACACCGTTTTTTAGATATTTTGCACAAGCGTTACAAAACATTTACTGTCATTCTTTTTAAGCTGTGTACATATTCTCTGCGGGACTTGCATATAGATAGACAAACCTATTTTTGATCGGAGGAAAAAGTATGTATATCAAGACCATGAAGCTGAAAAAACAGGTGTTCATAGCGGCTGTGGTGACGGCTGCTGCGGCTGCGGTGCTTGCGGCAGCGGGCGCGGCGGCAAAGCTGACGGGAGGGAAGCGGGTCTATAAGGTCGCGACCGAGCAGCAGCGTCAGGCTTTCATCTCGGAGCTGGGGTGGGAAACGGGCGATTCTCCCGCTAACCACAAGACCATCACTATCCCCGACGATTTCGACGAGGTGTACATAGGCTACAACGAGCTTCAGAAGGAGCAGGGCTTCGACCTCTCGGAGCACAAGGGCGCACAGGCGGAGCTGTACACCTACGATGTATACAACTACCCCGACCATCCCGACTGTATGCAGCTGACCCTCATAGCCCTTGACGGAGAGCTTATCGGCGGAGATGTCTGCTGTACCGAGCTGAACGGCTTCATGCAGGGGCTGCTCCCCGATGCCGAGACACCCGTGGGAACTTCTTCCCGCAGTGAATGATAATAAAGCGGGGACTTGTCATCGTCCCCGCTTTCCCGTGTTATTTCTTCTTGTAGACCTTCTCGGCGATAGTCTTTTTGCAGGCGTCGAAGTCGAGATCGAGGGTGCTTTGACCGTCATGAGTGCCGTAGTAGTAGGCGTCCTCGGGCGGTATGCGAAGTTCCTCGCGGTCGTAGCCTGCCGCGAACAGCAGCTTATAGAACATAAGGAACATCTCGCCCTTTGACATATTGGTGGTTATCTCCTTACAGGAGGCTTTGAGGAAGCTGTCAAGTTCGAGTATCGAAAGGCTCTTTGCCTTTTCTATCAGCTTGTTGATGACGATACGCTGGCGGTCGGTGCGCTCAAAATCCGCGTTGCCCACGTAGCGCAGTCTTGCGTAAGCGAGCGCCTGATTGCCGTTTACGTGTATGGGCGAGCCGCCCGAGTCAAGGTAGTCGGTGCCTTTCTTGTTGCCGAGGTACTTGTTCTGCTCCGCCATAGGGTCGGTCATGCCCCAGGCTTCCTCATCGGTTATGTTGAGGTCGAGCCCTCCCGCCGCGTCTATTATCTTTATGAAAGAGAAGAAGCTGACGAAAACGTACCTGTCAACTTTCACGCCGAAGTTCTGCGTTATCGTGTCCATGAGAAGCTCGGTGCCGCCCAGCGTGTACGCCGAATTGAGCTTCCCGCTGCCGTGGTCGGGGATATCAACGTAGCAGTCCCGCATGAGCGAGGTGAACACCACCTCTTTCGAGGAGCGGTTTATGCTGACGAGTATCATGGTATCGGTGCGCCCCGCCTCATCGTCCTTGCGGCTGTCGCTGCCTATGAGCAGGACGTTCGTCACCGCGGAGTCGGATATCTGAGCTTCGGTCACGAGCCTTTTGCCCGTTTTCACCGATTCCACCATGCTTATGTATCTGAATATCAGGACCTGGAAAAGCAGCACTATCACGACGAGTATCACGAACAGCGCCTTGAAGAATCCCGCCGCCCCCGAGCCGCGCCTTTTCGCGGCGCCGTTGTGAGTGCCGAACTCAATGTTTTCCGAATCGTGCTTGCGCGAAGCGGCGTCGGCGTAGACCTGCGATGAGGGCTTGACCCGCCTGCGCTTATCGGAGTAGCTCGGTTCGCGGCGGGCGCCGCTCTGCCGCTGACGGGGAGCGCCCTGCCGACCGCGCACTCTTGCGTACTCCTCGCGGTAGGCGTCGTCGTAAGCCCGCTGAGCCGCGTCGCGCTTGGCGGCTTCGATGGCGTCAAGCTCCTCGGCGGTGTAGAATCTGAGGTCGTCCAAGCCCGCAGGCTCGTTGTCCCCCGACATCTCGCGGTATCTGCCGAGCCTGTCGTCGTACATTTTCCCGTATATATCCTCGTGTCTTCTGCGAGGGTCGTTATTTCTTCCTGCCATATATCTCCCTGCTCAAAAATGTCGGACTTTTCCGTAAAACTTTCCTCGGGCGTACAGTTGTGTGCCCTTTTTATTATAGCCTATAACGCGGAATTTGTCAAACGCTTAGGAGTATATTTCTTGAATTTTTCACTATACTGCCACATCGGGGCTTTTTTTCGGGTTCGGTCTGCTTTTGCCTGTCCCGTAGGGCGGGGGCTTGCCCCCGCCTGCCTGACGGCAGGTTTGGGGTTTCACGAAATGCGCTAGTCTGAACTTCGTTCAGACCCTTTTCCGTGAAATAAAATCGGCGATATGTGCGGTTCTCGGGACGTTGTGCGGGGCGGTTCGCTTGTGTCTTACTGAACGGTAATTTTTGATATCGCCGATTTAACTCGGGTCTTTCGGACTTGCGTTTCTTTTTTGGCTTTCTTATCTGTTCGGTCTTGCTGTGTCGCACCTTCGGTGCGATTGGGGGCTCTGCCCCCAAACCTCCGCCGGGTGGGACCCTTTTGAAAAAGGGTCTCCCCCGGACCCCCTCCTAAAACTTTTGGTCTGTGCTGCTGTGAGCTTGCGGTCTGTCAAACGTTGTGCTTATGTCATTTCTTCCGCTATCTCTTCATCGAGCCTTTTCCCGAATGCGTACAAGCCTTCATCTATGACCCTTCCGAAACGTATCTCCGATGCTGTGGTGTCATGCAGCGCGGCTGCGGCTTTCGCGGTGGCTGATGTTTCCTGCGGCGTGAAATACCCGAACGCCAGCCTTAACTGCGGCAGTACCTCCGTGAAATCCTCGCCGCTCATGCCCGTTATCAGCTCGTCCGTCATGCGCAGAAAATCGTTCTCCCCGAACATGATGTCCCTCGCCGCCGAGAACAGCCCTTTCAGATACTCCGCGCCCTGCTTCATTACCTCGGGAGCGCCCCGCAGATATCCGCCCAGCGCTCTCTCCGCTTCCACGCGGAAACTGTCATCGAAACGGCACAGCAGCCCCATAGCCGCACCGTATACCGCAGGCTGCCTGTCGGGAGCGCTCACCATGAGCCTGAGCGCCGTTTCAAGCTCCCCCGCGCGGCTGCGGAGAATGGAGTCCGTCAGCGCCGACATATGCTTCATGACCTTTATGCAGCCGTCCGCGGCTTCCTTCGGCAGGTTCGCCATAGTCGGCAGCATGGCGATGAGCTTCGAGAAGCAAAGCCCGATAAGCTCCTCCGCGCTTTCGTCCTCATACCCGTAAAGCTCCCGCAGGCGGTGCAGTGTCTCGAAATACCTCATGCCCCCGCCCACCGAGAAGAAGTCCCCGTCGGCGGCTGTCCGCTCGGTGAGCAGCTGTCGCTCGTCTGATATGGGTATCCCCATTACGAAGCAGTCCACGGCGGTCTTTGCGGCTTCCTCACATCTCCGCTCTCCCGCGAGGGTCTTGTGGGCGGCAGTGCGGCAGGCTTCCTCTATCGTGAAGCCGTCCGCCGTATGGTCGATGAGCGCCGCGTCCGTCGAGGGCGTGCGGCGGTATGTCCATTCCTCCCGAACGCGGCTCCTGTCCCTGTTCTCCCGCAGGTCTGCACCTTTTTGCAGCTTGCAGAAGCCCGTCCCGAGATATCTGCAACGGTGCAGAAACCTGCTGACCGCAAGCCCCTTTGCGGAGGTGAAAAGCCCGCATTCCGCCGTTTTGGGTGTGACAGTATCGCAGTCGATGCGCAGCTTTTTGCATTGCTCCTCGAAGTCCGTAATGAGCGGCGGCACACGGCTTTTATCGCCTATGTGACCGACCCCCTCGCCGACTGCCAGCTTTTTGAGCAGGTCTATCGGGAGCGACGATGACAGCGTTTTCTCGCCCTTTATAAAGGTACTCGTCACCGCGTCGATAAGCTCGTAGATCCCGCTCTCGCCGACCCCTCGCAGAGCCGCGAGCCCCCTCATCATCGAAAGCGCCGCCGTCACGTCGGGGAGTGCAGCGGGGAGGTCTTTTTTCGCGCAGGCTTTAGCCGTTCTTACCAGCAGGTCGAGCGCCGTGCCGTCAAATGCGCCCTCGTGAGAGCCGCTTTCGCATATACGGCGGTAAACACTGTCATAGAAGTAAGGATAGTTCATGCCCGAAGCGTAGCCGTGCAGCGCGTCGGCGGCTTCGTAGGAATAGGCGGCGGGGAACGCTCCCTTGCAGTCGGCGGGGACGGTATGGAGCTTGGGCGGCTTTACGTCCCCGCTCATGACAAGCTCGTAAAGCCCCGAACTGTGGAACCCTCCCGTCACCACAAGCACCCGCCAGTGCGACTTCATCTCCTCGGTGATACGCGCCGCCATGAAGCGTTCGCGGACATTCGTGCCGTCGGCTTCAAGCTCCTCGGGGTCGGCGTTCTCTCGGGTCATAAGGCAGTAGGTGTGCATCTGCCGCAAAAAGCCCTCGGGAGAGAGCCGCAGTCCGCCTATCTCGAAATACTTCTCCCAGAATTCCTCGAACCCCCTCACCGAAGTCCTGCCGCAGAGCGCCCTGTAGACATCTCCCTGCGTGAGCCGCGTATCGTCGGCGTAGTCCTGCTTTTCGGCGCGGCGCAGACCGCTTTTCTCGGAGGTGTTTATCATCAGCTCATAGTATGGCAGGTCGATGAACCGCGCGGGAATGCCCGTATGCTTCGCGGCAAGCAGGGCGTTGTACTCGGGGGAGGAGTTCAGAAAGGGGTAGTAGCACTTGTAGTCCTCCGCTTCCTCGCTCACCAGCTTTTTCTTGTCCTTGTAGAAGTAGTATACCGCCGCGGGCAGCCGCGTTTCCTCGTGGGTCAGCACGGGGATAAGTTCCTCCGCGTCGGAGGGTCCCTCGATGAGGATAATGTCGGGACGGTACTTTTCAATGACCCTCGTGAGCTGATAGGAGCATACGGGGCTGTGATGTCTCACGGGAAAGAACAGCAGTCTGTTCTCCCCCGAAAGGGAGCTCATTTCAGCAGTTTCGACGAGCCGAGATATTCTTTCCATACCGCACCTGCCTTGCTTTTCTCCTTTGAAGCCGTCCTGAAATACGCGCGGAGCTTTTCGAGGTCGTCCTTGTTCTCCTTGCAGACCGCGCCGATGAGGTTCTCGGTCAGCACCGCGGGGTCGGGGCGGGAAGCGCCGTAGTACCATGCGTGGCTCACGGTCTGGAAGTACACCGATACCGCCTCCGCCGTGGACATTACGGCAGCGGGCTTCTCGACCACCGTACCGTCGGCGGTGCGCCCCTCGCGAAGCTCGTGGTAGGTCACGGCAAGAAGCTCCGCCACGTCGGTATCGACGGGCATATCAATGTGCCCTGCCTTAGCCATATCCTCGGCTTCGCGGACGATTATTTCCTTTTCGAGCTTGACATCGCGGACGGGCTCGACTGTCTCGAAATTGAAGCGGCGTTTGAGCGCTCCCGACATCTCGTTCACGCCCTTGTCGCGGGTGTTAGCGGTGCCTATGATGTTGAATCCCGGGCGTGCTAAGACAAGCCCCTCGTCCCCAAGCTCGGGAATATTGAGTATCTGATCGCTCATGACCGAGATAAGGCTGTCCTGTATCTCGGCGGGGGTTCGGGTGATCTCTTCAAATCGTGCGAAAATGCCGCGTTCCATGCCGATGAGCAGCGGCGAGGGCACCAGCGCCTCACGGGAGGGACCTTTGGAGAGCAGCAGCGCGTAGTTCCAGCTGTATTTTATCATGTCCTCGGTAGTGCCCGCGGTGCCCTGTACGGTGTTGGTGGAAACTCCGCAGCAGGCAGCCGAGAGCAGTTCCGAGAGCATGGTCTTTGCGGTGCCGGGCTCGCCCACGAGCATGAGCCCGCGGCTCCCCGCGAGGGTGATTATGCTGCGCTCCACAAGGGCGTCGTTTCCGTAGAATTTGCGTGATATCTTTATCCTCCCCGAGGGCGTTTTCACCGACCCTCCGAGAATGAATGTCCTCACCGCGAGGGGAGAGAGCTTCCAGTTCTCGGGGCGCTTACCCGTGTCCGAAGCCGCCAGCGCCGCCAGCTCGTCCGCATAGCGCACCTCAACGGGGGGCTTTATGTATCTTTCCATGCCTGTCACTCCTTTTATCGTTTATTTGACAATGTAATTATAGCATATCTCCCTCGGAGGTGTCAAGCGGGAGTGTGAACGGCAAAAAATAACCGCTCTTTTCCTTCCGGGAATGAGCGGTTATTTCTTATAAGAAACGAAATGTCAGGCGGTTCGCGAAAAAAATCGAACTGCCGCTTGACAAACAGAGAAAAATATGGTACACTAAATTGGGTGCTGTACAAAGGCGGCGGCGGTTCGATTCTTTCCCTCGCAAGGGGGTGAGGTCCCATGACAGTATTAGAGGTACTTACATTACTCAATGTGGTGATCGGAATAATAGGTCTGGTGATCAACAGCAAAAAGAAATAACCGCCCTCATCGACCAAAATTTGAGCGGTTAAATCTTTAACTTAACAAATGAGGGAGAACCGCCTAAGCCTGTGGCTTGTGCAGTACCCTTTCTTTTTATATTATACCACATGAGAAGCGAAATGTCAAGCGGTTTGCGAAAAAAATCGAACTGCCACTTGACAAACAGAGAAAAATATGGTACACTTAAACGGGTGCTGTACAAAGGCGGCGGCGGTTCGATTCTTTCCCTCGCAAGGGGGTGAGGTTCCATGACAGTATTAGAGGTACTTACATTACTCAATGTGGTGATCGGAATAATAGGTCTGGTGATCAACAGCAAAAAGAAATAACCGCCCCAGTCTGCCAAGATCGAGCGGTTAAATCTTAAACGCAAAAATCGAGGGAGAACCGCCTAAGCCTGTGGCTTGTGCAGTACCCTTTCTTTTTATATTATACCACATAAGAAACATAATGTCAAGCGGTTTGCGAAAAAAATCGAACTGCCGCTTGACAAACAGAGAAAAATATGGTACACTTAAACGGGTGCTGTACAAAGGCGGCGGCGGTTCGATTCTTTCCCTCGCAAGGGGGTGAGACACTATGACTATTCTTGAAGTACTTACTTTGATAAATGTGCTGATAGGCATAATAGGACTTGTGATCAATAACCAAAAGAAATAACCGCCCCACTCCTTGCAAGACTGGGCGGCTATTCTTTAGCTAAACACAATTGAGGGAGAACCGCCTAAGCCTGTGGCTTGTGCAGTACCCTTTCTTTTTACATTATACCACATGAGAAACGAAATGTCAAGTGTTTTGCGAAAAAATACGGGCGGCTGCCCGAGAAACGGAGGAGATCGTTTTGAAGGAGATAGCGATAACCGACATAGAGAACATTTCCATAGGGCAGACCGAAAACGCTGACGCGGGGACGGGCTGCACCGTTTTTGTTGCCGAGAATGGTATGCGTGCGGGGCTCGATATACGCGGCGGGGGTCCTGCGGGACGTGAGACCGCGCTGCTCGACCCGCTGGCGGCGGCGAAGGAGATACACGCGCTGGTGCTTGGCGGCGGGAGCGCTTTCGGGCTTGCGGCGGCGGGGGGCGTTATGGCGTACCTCGAGGAGCGCGGCATAGGTTTCGATGTTGGGGTGACGAAAGTACCGCTGGTGGTGCAGTCGGACATCTTCGATCTTACGGTCGGCAGATCGGATATACGACCCGACTATTACATGGGCTATCAGGCGGCGAAGGCTGCTCTCGAAGCTCCGAACTACCGTGACGGAGATCACGGTGCGGGCTGCGGTGCGACGGTCGGAAAGCTGCTCGGGATGGAATACTGTACCAAGACGGGCATAGGCAGCTATGCGGTTCAGATCGGCGAATTGAAGATCGGTGCAGTAGTAGTGCTGAACGCTCTGGGGGACGTTTTCGACCACGACACGGGGGAGCAGATCGCGGGGCTTTTGAACGAGAAAAAGAACGGTTTCCGCAGTACCAAGGAGCTTATGATGCAAAAGTTCGAGGTGCGGGAGAACAAATTCGTGAGCAACACGACGATAGCGGCGGTGGTAACGAATGCCGTCTTTGAGAAGCCGCAGCTATGCAAGATAGCGGGAATGGCGCATGACGGAATGGCGAGGTCGATCTCGCCCGTACACACATCGGCGGACGGTGACAGCATATATGCGCTTTCGGTCGGGGAGGTCGAAGCGGATATTGACGCGGCGGGGGTACTTGCCGCGGAGGTATTGAGCAGGGCGATAACGAGAGCGGTAAAGTCGGCTGAGAGCGCATACGGATTTAAAGCGGCGAAGGAGCTGTAGATCATAATTTGGCAGGGGTGCTCCCGCACGGGGCTGTTCGCGGCATTTTTGCCTTTGGCAAAAATTATTTGTGGCTGAAATATCAGACACCCGCGGCAGTCGTTCAAGGGACTTTG